>JANNRY010000458.1:0-5144 GCA_031401935.1 Betaproteobacteria bacterium
GAAGCGCATCGAAGACACCGGTTCGCTGATCGTGGCCAACACGCCGGAGCAGTTTGCGGCGCAGATCGCGGCCGAGTTCGAGGTCTACAAGAAGGTGGTAGCGCAGCAGAAGCTCACGCTGGAGTGACCACCGCGGCTTTCGAATCCCCGCCGGGTGAAGCGGCCGCAGCCCCTGCGCTGCGCGCCAGCCTGGCGAGCATCGACCGCTTTGTCGATGCGCTGTGGATCGAGGACGGCCTGGCCGCCAACTCCCTGGCCGCCTACCGGAGGTGATTCGCGAGCGCTACCCCGATTTGAACGTGCCCTATCACAGCCGTTGGCGACACTTTGAAGCGGGTGGCGTGGATCGCTGGGGGATGATCGCGCGGGCGCATGGACTCGACAACGAACACCAAAAGCAGGAACGCGCGCGCGCCTCAATTGATCTGGTGATCCCCAGCGTGCTGCTGGACGCAGGTGCCGGTGCCGAGTGGCGTTATCTTGATCCTGCAAGCGGGCAAATGCTGTCGCGCTCCGAGGGGCTGGGCGTTGCCAGCCTCGGGCTGTTCGCCGCCGGTGGTTTATCGGCTGACTCCGCATCGCCATTGCGCAGTGATGCAAGTGCACTGGCGCAAATTCGTCCAGAGCATATCGCCGCCGCATTTCAGGTTGATGCTGGCAATCCGCTGGTGGGTCTTGAAGGCCGCGCGGCGTTGCTTGCGCGATTAGGTGAAATCGCCGCCGCCACGCCCGCCGTATTCGGCACGCCTGCCCGGCTAGGAAACTTATACGACTATCTGAAACTGCACGCGAAAGATAATCGCATCAACGCCGGATTTATCCTCATCACGCTGCTGCGCGCGCTGGGGCCAATGTGGCCGGCGCGCTCAACATTGGATGGCGTGTCGCTGGGCGATTGCTGGCCGCATGTGGCGGCTGTCGGTGGCCGCGTGCCGTTCCACAAACTTTCACAGTGGCTCACGTATTCGTTGCTGGAACCACTCAATGAGGCCGGCCTTGAAGTGATCGGGCTGGATGAACTCACCGGACTGCCGGAATATCGCAACGGCGGACTGTTGCTCGATCTGGGTGTTATCGAAGCGCGCGATCCAACATTTCATACCCGAACACTTACCGTGGACGAGCCGGCTGTTGTAGAGTGGCGCGCATTGACTGTCGTTGCACTGGATCGTCTAGCCGACGAGGTCCGTAGCGTGTTGGGATTGAGTGCAGCAAGTTTTCCGCTGGCGTGTGTGCTCGAAGGCGGTACGTGGACGGCGGGCCGGAAAATTGCTGCGCAGAAACGACCTGGCGGGCCGCCACCGGTGCATATTAATAGTGACGGCACCGTATTTTGAATTTGGCTACAAGAATAAACGGAGAAAAAATGCATCCCAAGTTTCCGAACCTGATCGTCATCAATCATCCGCTGCTTCAGCACAAGCTCACCTATCTTCGCCGCGAGGAAACATCAACGGCGGGCTTTCGCCGACTGGTGAAAGAAATCAGCCAGATGCTCGCGTACGAAGTCACGCGCGATCTACCGACTGAAAATATTCGTATCAAAACGCCGATCACCGAGATCGATTCGCCGGTGATCAGCGGGAAAAAACAATGCATCGTTTCCATACTTCGCGCGGGCAACGGCATGCTCGACGGCATGCTTGAATTGCTGCCTGCCGCACGCGTTGGACACATCGGCCTCTATCGCGATCCGGAAACGCTGGAGCCGGTAGAGTATTACTTCAAGGTTCCCGAAGACATCGCCGACCGCATGGTCATCGTGGTTGATCCAATGCTGGCGACGGGCAATTCGGCCGTGGCCGCCATCAATCGGCTGAAAGAATACGGCGTGACCACCGTTAAGCTCGTGTGTTTGCTGGCGGCCCCCGAAGGCGTTCAGACGATGCTTGAACAGCATCCGGATGTGGTGATCACGACAGCGTCACTCGACGAAAAACTCAACGACCACGGCTATATCGTGCCCGGGTTAGGCGACGCGGGCGACCGAATTTTCGGGACGCGCTGAGATGTTACGGTCGGCTAACGCTCTTGAGGGCGCCGGCATGCGTGCGAACAACGATGCCCCCGCCGCGCCGCGCCGCAAGGAACACATCCGCCATGCTGCTGAGGCCGATATTTTGCTCGCGGCCGAAGCGGTATTTGCGCGTGCCGGTTTTTCTGGCGCGACCATGGCCGAAATCGCCGAACAGGCGGGGCTGCCAAAGGCGAATCTGCATTACTACTTCCGCACCAAGGCCGCTCTTTATCGCGCCGTGCTCGACCACACACTTACGCTGTGGCTAGCTGAGACCAGCGGCATTCGGCGCGACGCACAGCCGGCGACTGCGCTGGGCGATTACATCCGCGCCAAGATGCGGCTCACTGCCGCACACCCGGCAGCGTCGCGCGTGTTTGCCAATGAAATGCTCAACGGCGCGCCGCAAATCGGTGGCTATCTGCGGCGTGAGTTGAAAACGTTGATCGATGAAAAGTCGCTGGTGATCGAGCATTGGGCAACGATGGGTTTGATGGATCACGTTGATGCACGCCATTTGTTTTTTACCATTTGGGCATCCACGCAAACATACGCGGATTTCCAGCCGCAAGTGTGCGCAGTATTGGGAAAGACAAAACTCACGCGTGCCGAATACGCGCGAGCAACCGAGCAACTGGTGCGGCTGATTCTTAAGGGTTGTGGTGTCTGCGACAAGCTCTTGTAGCGCGACGTCATAGCCCGCTGAAGAAAGCGCCCATCACCCGGGCTTGCAACCGCACGGCGCGTTTTGCGTAGGGCAACAACTCCACCGAAGATAACGAGGTATGGCGAATTGTCCCCCTCCACGGCCGACAACGCCCCGACGCTAAGTGTTATCGCCGCACGCAAGAGGCACAATCTGCAGCGGCGCTGCCGTGGACGAATTTTCGTGTTCTGGTCGCAGCAAAATTAAGATGAATCAAGTAACAGGAATTTAGACGGCCGCATTCGACAGAATAGCCGCGACACGACAACCAATGTTGGTATAACGAATCCAGACGAAGTTGTTCACGTTGGGGTATTCCAAGCCGCGTTCGTCATTCGGCGAAGTAATGGCTACGTCCCGGCACTGTTTCCATCACTCAAACACCAACTCGCAAACAGTCTGGAGGCGACCGTATTGCACGGGCGCCGGGGCACGGGTATGCCGCTGTGGCATGGATTCTTGGCTCAAGCGGGGGTCGAATGGATCGCCGCTTATTTGCAGAAGGGATTTCAGCGTGGGTGTTAGTACATGGCGGGTATCGACAGTTGAACTTTCGGACGCAGAAATTGGCATCAAGGGAGCGCGCGAACGGCCTCCATTGGTTCCCGCCACCCATGTGCGCCCTGCGAGAGCCGTATGATGCGGGCGGCATGGCTGATCGGCTGTGGCATGCTCTTTACCGGCTGGCAAGCTGCGACGGCGGCAACCGACAGCAATGCTGCGTACCAAAGCTATTGCGCCTCCTGCCATGGCGTTGATCGGCTGGGCGGCACCGGGCCGGCGCTGTTACCCGGCAATCTTGAACATCTGCCGCTGCCGGACGCTCTCATCACAATTTCCAGCGGGCGAAAAGCGACACAGATGCCCGGCTTTGCGGATCGGTTGACGAAGGACGAGATCAAGGCGCTCGCAGAATTGATTTACACGCCACTGGCCAAGACTCCCACTTGGGCCATCGACGACATTCGCGCATCCCGCATTGAGTTCCACAAGTTGGGCAGCCTGCCGGATAAGCCGTTGTTCAAGGCTGATCCGCTGAACCTGTTCGTGGTCGTGGAACTGGGTGACCACCACGCGACGATTCTGGATGGCGACAAGCTGGAGCCGATCACGCGTTTTCCTACGCGCTATGCACTGCAAGGTGAGCCGGCGTTTTCCCCCGATGGGCGCTACGTCTATTTTGCGTCGCGCGACGGCTGGATTGCCAAATACGATATATGGAACCTGAAAATAGTCGCCGAAATCCGCGCAGGCATCCATACGCGCAACCTCGCTTTGTCAGGTGACGGCCGTTTCGCCATGATTGCCAATTATTTTCCACACACGTTGGTGGTGCTTGATACCCGCGACCTGTCCCCTCTCCGGGTGATCGACGTCAAGGGCGATAAGGGCAAGTCATCGCGGGTGTCGGCGGTATACGACGCCTGGCCGCGCAAGAGTTTTGTTGCCGCGCTCAAAGACATACCAGAAGTCTGGGAACTGAGCTACGACGAGAAAGCGCCGCCGGTCTATGAAGGACTGGTGCACGACTTCAAGATGGGCGAAGGCATCGTTGTGCCAGGGCCGTTTCCGCCGCGCCGCATCCGCCTGCAGGATCACCTCGACAATTTTTTCTTCAGCAGCAGCTTCGAATATCTGATCGGGGCGTCGCGCGAAGGGCGCGGGCACCTCGTCGATCTGGATATCAAACGAAAAATCGCCAACGTCGAGTTTCCTGGTATGCCCCATCTGGGCTCCGGTATTACCTGGAATTATCTGGGACGACCGGTATTGGCGACGCCGAACCTGAAGGAAGCGGTGGTGACGGTGGTCGACATGAAGACGTGGCTAACGGTGAAGCAAATCAAAACGTTGGGGCCGGGCTCTTTTATGCGCAGTCATGAGGGCACACCGCATGCGTGGGTCGACGCTTTTAACGGCACACAGGATCGGGATGTGATGCAGATTATCGACAAACAAACGCTCGAAGTGGTGGCGCAGTTGCGGCCCAGTCCGGGCAAGGTGGCGGCGCATACCGAATTCACCCGCGACGGTAAATATGCCTTGGTCAGCATCCGGGAAATGGACGGGGCGGTGGTGGTCTACGATACGCAAACGTTGAAGGTAGTGAAACGACTGCCGATGAAAAAGCCATCTGGCAAATACAATGTTTACAACAAGGTCACACTATCGGCGGGGGCCAGTCGGTGAGCGAGCGACAGGCCACAATGATTTGGCAAACTCCAGCATTGGCGCGCCTTCAAGACCATAAAAGCCTGAAACGCCGCGCCAAATGGCGATCTACATGTTGTGTTTCAGGACGTTGTTCGGTAAGCGCGATGCGGGAGGCTGGTAGTCCAACGCGGAATGGGGCCTTTGCGTATTGTAGAACTTGAGCCACGGCCTGAGAGCTTTTGTTCTTTCAAGATTGGTTGCGTAGTG
>JANNRY010000459.1:0-22033 GCA_031401935.1 Betaproteobacteria bacterium
TGACGCGCGGAAAATGGTTCGGGCGTCTCTGGAAAATGTTTGATGACGTGATCCAGGCAGACGCGCGACATCAACTCGAAGCCGGTGAGCCTGTCGCCCATCGCGTTTTGAATGGCAGCAAGTAATTCAACCGCAGCAGCCGGATCTGAGACCGCGACAAGCGCAGTGCAAGTGCGCTTAGATTCAGGAAACAGCTTCAGGACTGCTGCGGTAATGATGCCCAGCGTTCCTTCTGCACCCATCAATAAATGTTTCAGGTCGTAGCCGGTATTGTCCTTGCGAAGCGCCTTGAGTCCGTGCCATATGTTGCCATCTGGTGTGACGGCCTCGATGCCCAGCACCAGATCGCGCGCATTGCCGTAGCGCAACACGGCGGTACCACCGGCATTGGTGGAAAGATTGCCGCCGATGGTGCAACTGCCCTCGGCGGCGAGCGAGAGTGGAAAGTAGCGGTTGTGATTGAGCGCGGCTTCTTGCACGGCAACAAGAATGCAGCCGGCTTCAACGGTCATGGCGCTGTTGGCTAAATCGATGCTGCGAATTTTGTTCATACGTGTCATCGAAATGACAATCGCGGTGCCCGAACTATCAGGGACGCTGGCGCCAACCATGTCGGTATTGCCACCCTGAGGCACGACGGGCGTACGCGTCTCATTGCACAGCTTGACCACATCGGCGACTTCCTGTGTGTTGGCGGGCCGCACCACGGCGATTGCGCGGCCGCGATAATTACCACGCCAGTCCATCAGATAAGACGCGGTATCTTCGGCACTGGTCAGGACGTAAGCATCACCAACAATGCTGCGAAAACGTGTCGTCAGATCGGACATCGCGCCACCCCCATCCTAGCCTTCCCCCGGGGCAGGGGAAGGAATAGAGCGTCTGATTTTCGCGAGCGTCTCCGTGGTTGAGCGCTCAAACTGGAACGCAATCGCGTGCACGCTGCCGCCCCAGCTTTTCACTTCCGCCCCACCGACGATTTTATCGATCGGCCAATCGCCGCCTTTAACCAACACGTCCGGATGCGCTTCGAGAATGCGCTGCAACGGCGTGTCTTCGTCAAACCAGGTGACGAGCGACACGCATTCGAGCGAGGCAATCACGGCCATGCGATCTTCGAGCACATTGATCGGGCGGTCTTCGCCTTTGCCTAGTCGCTTCACCGAGGCATCGGCATTCAAGGCAACGATGAGTGAGCCGCCCAAGACGCGTGCCTCGGCCAGATAAGTGACATGGCCGCGATGCAGGACATCGAATACACCGTTGGTGAAAACGCGATTTCGGTCGAGCAGCTTCGCGCGGACCGTCAGCTCACCGGGCGCGCAGAACTTATTTTCGAATGATGGACGCATGGCGATATTGTAACCGCCATGCTCAATTCCATCAGGCCGCGAGAACCTTCGCGGTCGGCTGTGAAAGGCTCGCGATCAATTCTTTGCGGAAGCGATTCAGATCGGTAGAGGTTTCGAACGTGCGGTCGAACAGGCTCGACATCTGTTTGAGAATGCCGTTAACCACACGGTTTTCCCATACCTTGTCGAACTGGATTTGTGTATCCAGCCAGCGCTCCAGCCATTCCGGATCGGGCAATCGGGATTGCACGGTGTCGTTCGGGAACAGGCCCTTGTTGACGTGCAGATTGGTCGGGTGCAACGGCTTGCCGCTTTTTCCTGAGCTTGCCATCAGTACGCCGATTTTGGCGAATGCCAGTTTGGCTTCGCCACCCATTTTTTCAATGGCGCGCTTCATATAGCGAAAGTAGGCGCCGGCATGACGCGCCTCATCCTTGGAAATGGTGTCGTAGATTTTTTTGATCACAGGCTCGGTATGCCATTCGGAGGCACGCCGATACCATTGCGTGAGACGAATCTCACCGCAGAAATGGAGCATCAATGTTTCCAGCGCGGGTGCGGGATCAAACGGGAAACGCACCGCGTGCAGTTCCTGTTCGGTCGGCACCATGTCGGGCCGGAAGCGCTTCAGATAATCCATTAGCACCAGCGAATGCTTTTGCTCTTCATAAAACCAGATCGACATAAACGCTGAAAAATCGCTGTCGTCCTGATTGTCGCGAAGAAACATTTCAGTCGCAGGCAGAGCGGACCACTCGGTGATCGCATTCATCTTGATCGTGGTCGCCTGCTCGTCGGACAAGCGCGTGGGATCAAACGATTCCCAAGGAATATCGCTCGCCATATTCCAGCGGGATTTTTCGAGATCACGAAACAAGTCGGGATAAAGCATCGGTATGGCCTGAGTGGAGGAATTGGGATTCATATAAGTACCCGCATTGAATGAAAAATCATCAAACAAATATTTAAGATCATTTCTATATTACGACTTATATGGTGTACCAGATGACGCATTTCCGAAACAACATTGTATTGAAACATGGAAACAAGACAGTTCGGTGAACCACATCGGCGCGCTAAACACTGCGGCCGACCAAGCCGTGAAAGGTCGCCTCGACCATCGCTTCAACGATTTGCTCGTCGGTGAGCTTGCCGTCGCGACGCAGATATTCGACCGTTGGGTCGCAGGAGCGGGCGTAAAGGGTGTAAACGATCACGTCATCGGGCACCTTGCTGTTGATGTCACCGTCCTTCTTGGCGTCTGCCACAAGCGCATAAAACCGTTTGTTCACTTTGAACGCTAGCGCCAGGTATTCCAGATTGAACATCAACGCACGCTGCAGCGCGCCGCGCGTTGAGGGCAGGTGCGGCACGCCGCCACGCATGCGGTGCTGCAAAGACCAACGTAAAATTTCTTCCAGCCGTCGCGCGGCGCGCCATTCGGCAGGCATAAGATCAAGCACGTCAACGGTCTGGTTTAGCAACCGGGTCATGACCGCAGCGGCGAGTTTTTCCTTGGATGAGAAGTGTTTGTATAGACTTCCCTTGGCAACGCCGACTGCATCGGCGACGTCGTCCATCGTCATGAGGTCAAAGCCTTTTTCCGACAACAGCTGATTCACGGCGTCAAGAATTGCTTCTTCGCGCGCTTCAAATTGTTGTTTTTTAAAGGGAAGTTTTATAGAGAGCATGTGGCGTTGACTTTTTCAGACTTATTAGTTCATTATATGACTTGTTGGTCATTATTTGACCAGCGCGATTATTTCGAATTGTGCCACCAATGCGGTTGAAATCCAAGAGGCGAATATCCGGAAGGCGGTAATTGTCGATTTTATCGAGCGCGTAGTGACTGGCATGAGGACTGAAATGTGGACGGAGATGAGCGGTCAACCGAGTATTTCAGGTTGAACAATTGTGGGCGATAAAAAACGGAGTGATTTATGTGGAAAAGATTTCAGTTGCGGGCATTGGGCGCGGTATGGACCGCCGTCATTGCGTTCGCGTCGACGTCCGTGATGGCTATTGAGGAACCGACTTTCAAGGTGGTTGGCAAAAGCGGTCGAATGGAACTTCGCGAGTATTCGCCATACTTGGTCGCAGAAACACGCGTAAAGGCTGAGTTCGCCGAGGCGGGTAACCTCGCATTTCAGCCACTCTTCAATTACATTTCAGGAAAAAATCAGCGGCAGGAAAAAATCGACATGACCGCGCCGGTGAGCCAATTTGCCGAACGCGACGCAGGAGAGAAAATCGCCATGACGGCACCCGTGACACAAGTGCCCACGATGGACAGCGAAGGCAACTTCGTCATCAGCTTCGCGATGCCCGCACGTTACAACCGCGACAACATTCCGCGACCGACTGATGCGCGCGTAAGCGTTCGGGAGGTGCCGTCGCGCACGATGGCGGTGCTTGCTTATTCAGGTACCTGGAGCATGGCCCGTTACGCCGAGCATGAGGCGGCGCTACGTGAGGAGGTCGCCAAGGCAGGGTGGGTTGAACGCGGCAGGATCGAGTTTGCCCGCTATGATCCGCCAATGATGCCGTGGTTTCTGCGGCGAAATGAGGTGATGGTCGAGGTCGAACCGCGTCAGATTTCTCCAAAATAGCCGCGCGTGAACGAAATCGGCGCACAGGTAAAAGTATGAAAATTGCCGTCATCGGTGCTGGCATCGCGGGACTCTCTTGCGCGTGGCTGTTGGCGCGCTATTCTGGCGGCGCACATCAGGTCACACTGTTTGAGCAGAACGCGACGCTCGGCGGCCACACCAATACCGTAGACATTACTGTCGATGGCATCGACTATCCCGTCGATACCGGCTTTCTTGTCTTCAACGACTGGACATATCCGAATCTGATCGCGATGTTCAAACACCTGGATGTCGAGGTGGCGCCGTCGAACATGTCGTTCGGCATCAAATTGCTGGACACGCAAGGCCGTGGAAAACTGGAGTGGTGCGGCTCGGATAATATTTCCAGCGTGTTTGCGCAGCCCGCAAATTTGCTCAAACCGGCATTCTGGGGAATGCTCAAAGACATGCTTCGCTTTAATCGCGCAGCTAACGCGCTCGCCGACGGCAAAGCGGACATGCGCGGGACGCTCGGTGAATATTTGCAGCAAAATAATTACGGAAAGGCATTTCGCGATTGGTATCTGAAGCCGATGGCTGCCTGCATTTGGTCGACGCCATCGCAAAAAATAGATGATTTCCCGCTCGAGACGTTCATCACCTTTTGTCGCAACCACGGGCTGATTTCAGTAAATGATCGACCGCAATGGCGCACCGTCAAGGGCGGCGCACGACATTACGTCAATAAACTTGCCGCCGACATTGCCGATATTCGTCTAAACGCCGCGTTGACCCGCGTTACCCGCGACGCAACCGGCGTCACGATTGCATCAGCGGCGGGCGAGGAAACTTTCGACCAGGTCGTGTTCGCTTGCCACACCGATCAGGCGTCGGCACTGTTGGGTAACGACGTCGGTGCAGCACAAGCTGTGTTGTCGAAAATTCCGTATCAGCCGAACACGGCCATTTTGCATACTGATAAACGCCTGCTGCCCGACCGACCCCGCGCGTGGGCCGCGTGGAATTACATGGCGTGGCATCCGGAAGCTTTGCGCGCGCGTAATAATGGTGGTGGAGACGCATCAGTATCATTGTCTTACCTGATTAATCGTCTTCAACCCCTCCCATTTACGACACCGGTGATTGTCACTATGAATCCGCTAGTTGCGCCAGATCCATCCAAGGTGATCAAAACGATCCATTACGACCATCCGGTATTCCTGGCCGATAGTGCAGTGGCCAAGCGCGCGCTTCGTGGCATTCAAGGGCAGCAGCGCACGTGGTTCGCAGGCGCCTGGACGCGCTACGGATTTCATGAAGACGGATTGATGTCAGGCATCGCGGTAGCGAAAGCGCTTGGCGCTGTTGTGCCGTGGTCGACCAACGTACCGGCCGCGAATGATCTTGGCGTGCCGTACCCGGGCGTCGACTCATGAGAATGTGGCCCGACGACGCGCAAGCGGAGTTGTGCGTGGGGCGCGTGTTCCACAAACGATTTCGCCCGGTCGAACACCAGTTCTCGTATAGCGTGTTTTTCCTCAGGTTGCCGCTGTCAACACTCAATACGTTGGGGAATCGTTGGCTGTCGCGAGACCGCTTCAATTTGTTGTCGTTCGTAACGCGCGACTACGGCCCGCGTGACGGCACCAGTTTGGAAAAATGGATGCGTGATCTGCTCGTGCGCGAAGGCGTCGCCAGCGCCGATGGTGAAATTGTATTGCAGACCTTTCCGCGTCTGCTTGGCTACGTTTTTAATCCCATCAGCATTTGGTATTGCTTTGATCAGCGCGGCCAGTTGCGCGCGGCCCTCGCTGAGGTCAGTAATACGTTCGGTGAGCGCCATAACTATCTGGTCGCACATGCCGATCAGCGCCCCATCGTTGCAGGGGATTGGCTGACTTCGCGAAAGGTGTTTCATGTCTCGCCGTTTTGCGATGTGAAAGGCCATTACCGATTCCGTTTCGAACAAATCGCCGAGCGCGCTTTCGCCCAGATTGATTACTACGACGCAAGTGAGGCCGCTGATGACTCCACGTCGGGTGAAGCGGGCAAGTTGATCGTCACCACCATGCATGGCGCGGTGGAGCCGCTCACGTCGCGCGCAACGCTGTTTGCATATCTCAGCCACCCGCTGATGACGTTCGCGGTCGTGGCACGTATTCACTGGCACGCACTCAAGCTTTGGCTAAAACACGTGCCATTTATCACCAAGCCTGAGCCGCCATCGCTCGAAACCACCCGCTGAGTCGCCCATTACACTCCGCTATTCCACTTTTCCACCACCCGCCACCATGAATACAACCACAAACGATCTTTCCTCACTTCCCCCGGCGGCCAAGCTGCCCGCAATCGCCAAGTTGTTTTACAGCTTGATGAAGCGGCTCGACCGGGGCTCGCTCACGTTTACGTCTCCTGAGGGCCACACAACGTTGTTTCGTGGCGCGCACGAGGGGCCGCATGCGGATTTACGTATCACCGACTGGAGCGTCGCGAGCGAAGCCATCAAGTCTGCTGAAATCGGCGTGGCCGAGAGCTATCGCGATGGCCGCATGTTTACCTCCGATCTCACTGCATTTTTAGTACTTTGTGTTGAAAATGAGAAAGCATTGGAAGCCGTGTTTTACGGCAAGCCGCTGGTCGCGTTGTTATTTCGTCTCAAACATTTCCTGCGTTCCAACACCAAGGCGCAAGCAAAGAAGAATATTTCGGCGCACTACGATTTGTCCAATGCGTTTTATCAGTTGTGGCTCGATGACACGATGACCTATTCGAGTGCGGTGTTCAACGGTGATTATTCCCAACCGATGGCCGACGCGCAGACCGCCAAATACGAGCGCATTCTGGCGTTGCTCAATCCCCAGCCGGGCGACACGATTCTGGAAATTGGCTGTGGCTGGGGTGGCTTTGCAGAATATGCAGCCAGATCGCGATTGGTGAAGGTGACCGGCATCACGCTATCCAATGCACAGCTTGAATTTGCGCGGCAACGAATGAGCAGTGCGCAGTTGGATCATCTTGTTGATTTGCGCCTGATCGATTATCGCGATGTTCAAGGGCAATTCGATCATATCGTGTCGATTGAAATGTTTGAAGCCGTTGGTGAACGCTATTGGCCAACCTATTTCAAGGCCGTGCATGATCGCTTGAAACCCAAAGGCCGCGCGGTGATTCAGTCCATCACCATTGCCGAAGAAGTGTTTCCGCGTTACCGCGAAACCAGCGATTTCATTCGTGAATATATTTTCCCTGGCGGTATGCTGGCACCGATTCCCCGTTTTATTGCAGATGCAGGCAAAGCTGGTCTCAGCGCCGGTGAGCCATATCGCTTTGGCATCGACTATGCAGAGACACTCAAATGGTGGTTGCAGCGGGTCAACGCCAAAGTGGCTGAAGCAAAACCACTCGGGTTCGATGAGAAATTTTTGCAACTATGGCGGTTTTATCTTTGCTACTGCGAAGCCGGCTTTCGTACCGGACGAACCGACGTGATGCAGATAGAATTAACCAGAGAAAATTAGGAACTGGACTCAATATGCGAATGCTCATCAAAACAATCTGCGGCGTTCTGCTGTCAATGTGCGCGTTGATGGCGTCGGCCAACAGCTTGCCGGAAATAGTCATTCGCGACTTCATGGGGCTCTCAATGCGCGGCGAAGCCACGATGCGGTTTATCGGCCTGAAAGTGTATGACGTACGGTTATGGACGCAGATGAAGGCATTTGCTCACTCCGATCCGTTCGCCGTTGAGCTGGTATACGACATGTCGCTCAATGGCAAAGATATTGCCGACCGGAGCGTCAAGGAAATGCGTGTGCAGGGTTATAGCGATGAGGCAAAGCTGAAGCGCTGGGGTGACGAAATGACAAAGATTTTCCCGGACATCAAGAAGGGCGATACGCTGATCGGCATGTCGATACCAGGCAAGGAAGCGCGTTTTTATAATCGCGAAAAACTGATTGCAACGGTGCCAGACCCTGAATTCTCCAAGGCGTTTTTTGATATTTGGTTGTCGGAAAAATCGAGCGAGCCAAAGTTGCGCGCCAAATTACTTGGCGCGCCGTAGCGAAAGCCGAATCGCTTTGTTCAAGCGATTTTTAATCGGAAAATAGTCTGACCACCATAGCCGCGTCGGCCACCACCCGCGTATCAACTTGGCGTTTGCTGGCCTATAGCCTCACCAGCATTCCGCTGGCAATGGCGGCGTTGCCGATTTACGTGCATGTGCCGAAATTCTATTCTGACGTGGTCGGTCTCAATCTCTTTGCCATCGGCGGCTTGTTACTCGCCGCACGCGTGTTTGACGCCATTCAAGACCCGCTACTCGGTTACTGGAGCGATCGTTTTCGCGATGCCCGCATGGGTCGCATGATGTGGGTGGTGATCGGCACGCCGTTTCTGGCAATCGGCATGTATGGTTTGTTTCATCCGCCGCAATGGGAACAAAGCGTCATGGCTTGGTGGCTGGTGGCGATGTTGTTTCTGGTCTATACCGCGTTCAGCATGTTGCAGATCAGCTACCAGGCTTACGGAGCGGAAATTTCCGATCATCCGGTTGAGCGGACCCGTGTGACTTCTTGGCGCGAGGGCCTCGGTTTGGTCGGCGTTTTTCTTGCCGCCGCACTGCCTGAAATACTTTCAAAGCAACACGGGCCGCGTCAAGGCTTTGCAGAGTTTTCGACGATCTTCGTGCCGCTGCTGTTTGTGATGGTGGCCGTCACCATTATTTTCTCGCCACGCGCTGTGGCGCGTACCGAGGCTGCAACCAAGGGAGCGTGGCGCGTGATGTGGAAGCCGCTACAGAATCCGCTATTCAAGAAACTGCTGGTTATATTTGTGTTTAACGGCATCGCCGCGTCAATTCCCGCGACGCTGGTGTTGTTTTTCATCAGCGATGTCATCAAAGCGCCCGAGCTTTCCGCACATTTTCTGATTGCCTATTTCGCTGCCGGGGCGTTCGGCATGCCGCTGTGGGTCGTTCTTTCCGCGCGTATCGGCAAGGGTCGCGCGTGGTGCGTGGGCATGGTTGTGTCAATCATCGCATTTGTGTGGACGTTCACGCTGCAAGCGGGTGATGTAACGCCGTTCATGATCATCTGCATACTTTCCGGATTGGGGCTGGGTGCAGATTTGGCATTGCCGCCGTCGATTTTGGCCGACGTGATTGACGACGACGAACGGCGCGGACTGGCGCGCAATGAAGGTGCTTATTTTGGGCTCTGGAATCTGGTCACAAAAATGAATTTGGCATTGGCCGCTGGTATTGCGTTGCCATCGCTGGCGTTGTTGGGCTATCAGCCGGGTGCCACGCAGGTGGTCGGCGCGTTAGTGTATTTGTCGGGTGTCTACGCATTGCTGCCCTGCGTATTGAAAGCATTCGCGGTATTCGCATTAATCAAATCACCATTTTTTAGTCGCAGTGACATTGCACTGCAAAACCCCAAAGGAGCTTGACCATGATGCGCTGGCTGTTAACCGTTGTTGTGGCGATTGCGATGACCGGGTGCGCCACGGTCACGCCGCAGGACTATGCGAAAGAAACGCCGAAGCTCGATCTCGCCACCTATTTCAACGGCAAGGTGGATGGCTGGGGCATGGTGCAGGATCGTTCCGGGAAAGTGTTGCGGCGGATGGTCGTTGAGATCGATTGCAAATGGAACGGTAACGAAGGCGTGCTCGATGAATCGTTCCAGTGGTCCGATGGCAAGACTGAAAAACGCGTCTGGAAAATCCGCAAAGACGGCGACCGCTATATCGGCACGGCGGGCGACGTGGTCGGCGAGGCTGTCGGTGAAGCGGCCGGAAATACATTGCGCTGGAACTATGTGTTGGCGTTGCCGGTGGATGGTTCTACTTACCACATGAATATGGACGACTGGATGTGGATGATCGATGACAAGACGCTGGCTAACCGCACCACGATGTCCAAGTTCGGGGTGAAGGTGGCGGAGATAAGCATTTTCTTCAGGAAACGCTGATCCGTGAAAAATAGATAAACACAAGTATTGGCGGGCTTCTTAGGGCAATAATGTCCTGAAAGCCTCGCCGGTGCTTGCTGTACATAATTTTATATAGGGGGCGCAACGCATGGCACTGAACACCAAAATCACTGATTGGGCCAACAAGCGCGTCTGGATTGTCGGCGCATCGACCGGTATCGGCGCAGCACTCGCCAACCAATTACATGCGCTCAATGCCAAAGTGGCGCTTTCCGCACGCAGCGCCGACAAGCTGGTGGAAAACGTGGCGCGACTCGGTGCCGCCAATGCGTTAGCCCTGCCGCTGGACATCACAAAGGTTGACACCATCCACGCCGCTGAAGCGAAACTGGTCGCGGCCTGGGGCGGTTACGATCTGGTCGTATTCATGGCCGGTGACTACACGGCGATGCGCGCGTGGGAGCTGGACTTGAAAGTCGCAAAACAAATGGTGTCGATCAACTGGGAAGGTTTCCTCAACGGCTTGTCAGTCGTCATCCCCCGCTTCATGCAGGCGGGTGCTGGCGGCATCGCTTTGGTGTCGAGCGTTGCGGGATACCGGGGCTTGCCGAAAAGTCTGGTGTACGGGCCCACCAAGGCCGCACTCATTAATCTGGCCGAGGTGTTATATCTTGACCTGAAGGAAAAAGGACTCGATATTTACGTGATCTGTCCGGGCTTTGTGAAAACGCCGATGACCGACAAAAATGATTTCGAAATGCCATCGCTGATTACGCCGGAAGAAGCCGCGACAGAAATCATCAAGGGATTTGAAAAAGGCGAATTTGAAATTCATTTCCCCAAGGGCTTCACGCGCATGCTCAAAGCATTGCGACACTTGCCGTACTCGCTGTACTTTCCGGCGATCAAGAAATCAACCAAGCTATGAACCGATCAGCATCACTCGTGCGTTTGGTCGATTACTGGCAAACGCTTACGCTCACAACGGTCGATGCGATCTCAACGATTTACACGGAGGATGCGTACTTTCGCGATCCATTTAACGAAGTCACCAGCATCGAAAAAATTCGGCATATCTTTGCCGACATGTATGTGCGTTTAGACGCGCCGACATTCACCATCACTGAAACAATCGAAGAGCCACACGGTGCGTTGTTGATCTGGGATTTCACGTTTCGCATCAAGACGCTGAAGCCGGAAATGAACCGACGCATTCACGGCACCTCGCACATCCGTTTCGCGTCAGATGGACGGGTGCAATACCACCGCGATTACTGGGATGCGGCCGGCGAGCTATACGAACAATTGCCGTTGGTGGGGTCGCTGATGCGGTTTCTTAAAAAACGCGCGGGTTGAAACGAACTTAAACTGCACCCGGTTCCATTTTTTCGAGCAGGAACAGAAAGCCTTTTACCGGTTGCGCATTCTCGGTACGGATCACGGTAGCCTCGCGGCCACTGATCGTGAAACCGTTCGCGGTTGCCTGCTTCTCGATGTATTGCACCGAGTGTGCATATCGACCGCTCGCCTGTAAACGCAGGCCCTCATTGAGGCCATCAGGTGTTTCTGTCGAAAACGCAAAAATGCCGCCCACTCCCAGTCGCGCTGCGACCGCTGTGAACAATGGGCCCAAATTGCCGATATAAATCAGCACATCGGTGGCGGTGATCAGGTCAGCAATGTCAGTATTCGATTGCAGGAAAACGCCGAGATCGCTCACGACGAGGTCATCGTACACGCCCCGCGCACGGGCCTTGTCCAACATTGCCTGCGAGAGATCAACGCCGACGAGATGCGCTGCGTCAGCGCGAATTTGCACACCGAATAGCCCCGTCCCGCAGCCAAGATCGACCACGCGAGGTTTCTGTTGATGCAAGGCTGTGAACTGGCCAAGCCAGGGCTTGAGAGCGTTGGCTAGTTGTGACGGAATCTGATAGCCGAGACGCTCCACCAGATGCTCGTCAAATGTAGTTGCCATGCCCGCGTAAAGTCGCTCAACGAACTGCGTCGGCATTGATTCAGGTTGCTCGCCTGCATACGTGGCGCGGCGAAAGCACGCAGCCGCATGTTGCGGATCGCGTGCGATCACTGCCTCGACCGATAATTTGGCGGCATCCAGATCGCCGGATTGCGCCTGACAATCAGCCAGATCAAGCCAGCCATCGAGGAACTCGGGATTGTGATGAACTGTTGTTCGCAGGCTTGAGAGGCCTTCCGTATATCGCTGTTGCTTGACGAGCAACAGGCCCAAGCCGTGGTGGGCATACGAAAAACTTGGGTGAAACGCAATGGCCTGACGATAGCAGGCCTCAGCACCCGGCAAATCACGCAATTCAGTGAGCGTATTGGCCAAATTGTTGAGCGCCTCGGGGAAGCGTGGCTGATGTGCGAGCGCCGCTTCGAACGCGCGTCGCGCAGTGGGGAAATCGCGTTTTTGCTGAAGCAGCACACCGAGGTTGTAGTGTGCAAGTGGCAGGCGCGGCTCCATACGGATCGCTTCGCGATACAGCGGCTCGGCTTTATCCCATTGGCCCAATTCAAAATGGGTGATGCCAAGTTGCAGCGTTAGCTGCGGATTACGCCGATCTGTCTGACGCGCGAGCTCGTATTGCGTGAGCGCCGCTGGGAGGCTGCCGCTTCGATGCTCAATCAACCCCAACCACGTCCGCACCGGTGCCTGGCGGGATAACGCGCTAATCGACCGCAGAAAGTTTTCGCAGCTGGTGCGCGCACCGGCAAAATCACCCTGCCGCACACGCGCCGAGATTTCCTGCAATGCAAGCCGATCGCGTGCATCTGCCACTACAGGTCCTAACGTTTGCCAGCGGTTTCGCTGATCTCAAACACCTTGACCACGCGCGATACGCCACTCGTGGTGCGTGCCAGTTCGGTGGCGGCGTCGCCTTCCTCGCGGGTCACGATGCCCATCAGAAACGCGGTTCCGGCTTCAGTGACGACCTTCACGTGGTTAATGGAAAACTTGCCGTTATTGATAAAGCGCGTTTTTGCATTGGTGGTGATGAGGCCGTCGTTAGCGCGCGACGTGTACGTTGAACTGCCGCCCACGACAAGCTCATTCACCACATTCTTGACGCTGGCGATACCGCGAATTGCGTCACTGACTTCCTGTTTCATCTGCTCAGTGGGGACTTCACCGGTGAGCAGCACGGTCAGGTTGAAACTGGTGACGTTCACGTGGACATCCTTGAATCGCTCGACGATGCGGCCACGGGCTTTCCATTCAATGTTTTCGTCTTCAACGTACACGCCAGTCGAGCGGCGGTCATCGACCAACAATACAGCCGCACCAATACCGGTGGCCGCGAGCGGGAAACATCCTTGCAGCAAAAGTGTGGATGCTGAAATTAGCAGTGCGGCAAAAATTTTAAACAGCGGACGCATCATATTTCTCCAAACATAAGGTTATCGATGGCATCGCAAAGACAGTGCAGCATCAATAAATGCACTTCCTGAATGCGCGTAGTAACTTGCGAATCAACGTTGAGCAGCACATCGCTGGTTTGCATCAGGCTGGCGATTTTGCCGCCATTGCGACCGGTCATGGCGACGACATTCATGCCCTTCAAATGCGCTGCATCAATGGCGGCGACGACATTTTTTGAATTACCACTGGTGGAAATCGCAAACAGGATGTCACCATGTTTGCCGAGTGCGCGCACCTGTTTGGAAAAAATCTCATCGAACGAGTAATCGTTACCGACGGCAGTAAGAATTGAGCTATCGGTGGTGAGAGCAATGGCGGCCAACTCTGCGCGTTCACGCTCAAAGCGGCCCACCAGTTCCGCCGCAAAATGCTGCGAATCTCCAGCCGAGCCGCCATTGCCGCAGCTAAGAATCTTGCCGCCATTTTTGAGGCAATTCACCATCGCGTGTGATGCGGCCACGATATGCGGGGTGAGCGCTGCGGCGACGCGCTGTTTGGTGTCGATGCTGTCTTGGAAATGCCGGGTAATACGGCTTTCAATATTTATCATGGGGAAATTTTACGCTTCAAACGCATTGGGGAGCCATTCGACATCGTTCACATTCAAACCGTTCAACAGCACCGCATCGAAACGGCACGGCGGCAAATGCTTCATGCCGACCAGATAATGTTGTGCGGTGGCAATAATTTTCGCCTGCTTTGAGGCTGTGATGCTCGCCAGCGCGCCGCCGAAATCCACTTTCCCGGATTTTGTTTTCCTGAGTTTTACTTCCACAAACACCAGCGTCTCGCCCTGTTGCATGATGAGATCAATCTCCCCAAAGCGGCAACGATAATTTCTTGCGACCAGTTTGAAGCCATGTCCGGTGAGAAATCGCTCGGCGATTCGTTCGGCATCATCGCCGGTTTTCTTTGTGCCAAAAAGTTGGGCTAAGCTCATCCCTCACTCGCTGCGACGAAACAATTGCGATTTGCCGTCGCGTACTTCGACCGAGGATAGCGACCGGTTGAGCTGATGCCCATCCAGCGTAATGCGACCAGTGACGCCATCGAGCGGCGGCAGACTACGCGTGTTGTCACTTTTGGCAATGAGCTGGCCGAGCCGCCAAGCATCAATGCCCAGCGCATAAAGCCGCTCAATTTCGACCGGCAACGCTTGCGCGGGTTTGGCGTAGGCCATCACGGCGGCATGGTCTTTCTCGGCAAACCACGGCATTTCAAGGAAGCGAACGTTATCGAGGTCAAGATTGGCAATCGCTTCTGCGCGCGGATCGACCGTGTGCGAGGTCGCAAATACCGGCATGCCGACCGGCAGGTAAGGGCGGATGACGCGTGCGGATGCGGGGTCGGCTGCAAGGAACACGGCGTTTGCCTTTGCACCCACTTTTTCCATTGCGGTGGCGACGCGCGTCGCATCGTTTGGATCATTGCCCACTGAAATATTGGTCACTATCTCGCCACCGAGGCGCAGCCATTCTCTTTCAAAACTATCGCGGATACGCTTTGCCAGCGGACTATTCGTGACCACGAGGGCGATGCTGCGCAGACCATCGTCGGACATCATGCGTGCAACCAGATTGGCTTCAAGGTCGAGGTTGAGTGAAACATAGAAAAAACGCTCCGGCAGTTCGTTTTCTGCCGCGACCAACGGCGCGTTCAAGGCCAGTGTTGGTAGAAATCGTGATTCCCGTGCGACCGTATTTGCGCCATCGCGCGTCACGCCGCCGACAATGGCGGCAGCGCCGTCGGCAACGGCTTTGCGATACTGGGTGGCAAGCGAAGCGCCTTCGTCTTCAGCCGTGTAGATACGATAGGGCCAGGCATTTTTTCCGTCAGCTTCTGCACCCGCGACAAATCCCTGCTTGAGCGCGTCCGCCACTTTGCCAAATGTTTTGGATGCAAGTGGCAATAGCAAAGCGATATGTGGGATCGGTTTGTCAGCCACTTTTACAGGTGCGGCAGTAGCCGTATTTTTTTGCGGCTCATCGGCGGCAGGTGTAGTGGCCGCAGGCGCACCCGCCGGAACCGGCGGTGGCCTGACCAAAGGCGAAGTTACTGCATTCGCCGGCTCCAGACGGCTTGCACGTTCCTGCGCAACCGCCGAAAATACCGATGCGGTGATCGAGATGGCGATCAAAAGCAAATGCAGAAGTTTTTTGTCTGCATTTCCGCCCACCATGGAAATTGTTCGCATCGCGCGAGAAAAATGAAAAATTTGTGACTTCCGAGACCGAGCATTCACTCGAAAATGCATTATATGTGGTGGCCACGCCGATCGGGAATCTTGGCGACATCACGCTGCGTGCAATCGAGACACTTAAATCTTCACAGGCGATCGCCTGTGAAGATACGCGCGTCACCAGAATATTGTTGAATCATTTCGGGATCAAGACCCGCGTGATCGCCGTACACGAGCACAACGAGCGTAATGCCGCCGATGGCATCGTCAATCTGCTACAGCAAGGCCAATCGGTAGCGCTGGTAACGGATGCGGGCACGCCAGCGGTCTCGGACCCCGGCGCGGTGGTGGTGAATGCGGTGCGTCTGGCGGGCTTCAAGGTGATTCCGATCCCCGGAGCGTCAGCCGTGATCGCCGCCATTTCCGCGAGTGGTGAAGGTGAACACGGCTTCACGTTTGCAGGATTTTTGCCCTCCGGTGCAGGAGATCGCAAACGCGCGCTAGAAGGCTGGAAAACCTGCTCGCATGCGCTGATTTTTTACGAAACGCCGCACCGCATCGTTGAGATGGTTGCAGCATTGCTCGATGTATTCGGTGGAGAGCGCGAAATTATTCTCGCGCGCGAAGTCACCA
The DNA here is from genome assembly GCA_031401935.1 of Betaproteobacteria bacterium. GTDB lineage: Bacteria > Pseudomonadota > Gammaproteobacteria > Burkholderiales > Usitatibacteraceae > UKL13-2. Next base: position 16,116 of record JANNRY010000459.1, read on the forward strand.
AAAAATTCGAAAATATTCACCGCGTGAAGTTGCGCGATGCGACTGCGTGGCTGGAGGCGGATGCCAACAATATCCGTGGCGAGTTCGTAGTCATTGTAGCAAACACTAGCACTGGAGCGGATCCCGAGGCAAAAAGCGCCCATGAGCAAGTGTTAGCGAGGACTTTGGCTATATTGTGCGCTGAATTGCCGTTGAAGCAGGCGGTGGCATTGGCGGTGAAGTTAACCGGCGAAAAGAAGAACAAGGTTTACGATTTGGCGTTGGCATTGAAGGCGCCGCCGGAAAACCTGTGATGTAAAAAATTGCGGTCGCGTTTATACGCAGAGAAACTCAGCGCCGCGCCAGATACTGCTTCGCACGCTGCGTTTCAAGATGAATGCCCTGTGGGTTGTTCGCGCTCACCAATAATTGCCGATAATACTTCTGCGCCGTGCTGACATCATTGACGGCCTCGGCAGCGCGTGCCGCACCATAGAGGCTTCTGAAACGATTCGGTTCTTTGATGATGGCGCGTTCGTACTCGGCCAGCGCGTCGCGCGGCTGCTTCGTTGCCATCAGCATGTCGCCAAGTTGCTCGCGCACCGGAATGATCGGGCCCGGTGTCACCGCGCTTTTTTCGGTGCCGTCTTCGTGGTCGGCTGCTGCGCGCAATAGCCGCAACGCCTCTTCGCGCTTGCCATCGGCTCGGGCGATCCAGGCATTAACGGTCTGGATTTGAATGTCCGCCTGATCGACCCAATAAAATTGTTTGCCCTCTCGCATCGCAACTTTTAGTGTGGCCAGGCGCAGGACATCTTTTTTTGCAGCCGCAACTTTGCCAAGCCTGGCGGCACCCAGAGCGCGCGCATACACGAGGATTGCTTCAGCTTGTGGAAATTGCTGCCAGCTGAAATCGAATTCGGATATCGGCAGTTTCAGTGACGCGGCCTCCGACCAGCGCTGTCGCTCCAGCACGATCCGCGATGGAATTGCTGCGAGCGCGTACGCGGCACTAAAATTTTCACCGTCGACTTTCTTCAGCGCCTGGATTTCACCGAGCACGCGTTTTGCGTCTTCGTCCTGCGCTTTTTGCAAGTACGCGTAACCCATGTAGTCCCAGGAATGAAGTTTGCCGGAGGGATCGCGGACGGTATTGAGCACGGCCGTGTTGGCGGCGATGGAATCATCCCACATGCCGAGCCGCGTGAAGATGTGTGAGGGCATGTGAAGCGCATGTGGTGCCGACGGCGCGATGTCGCGATAGCGATAGGCCGAGGCTAGGCCGCGCTGCGCCAGCGGCGGCGAATCGTAACAGTGAATCAGGTAGTGCGACACACCGGGATGATCCGGCTTAGCCGCGAGAATGCCTTCAAAGATTTGCGCAGCGCTCAATTGATTGCGGTAGGTCTTGTCGTTGGGATCAAAGTTGGCTGAGAGCGCCAGCGCGTGAAATATCTTCGCTTCAATATCATCTGGGTATTTGGCCGCCAGCTTGGCCATCGACAATTCGTAGACAAGCTGACGCGTTTCTCCAGGGATTTTGTCGGCGTCTTTGAAAAAATATTCGACGCTGGCAATGTAGTCCTGCTCACGTTCTGTCTTGGGCGCGAACTGACGGGCTTTTTCCACTGCCGCCATGCCGTCACCCAGCGCCTTGCCGGTAACAGGCCAGATGTAGGGATTGCCCATCGCCACCATCGCGTGCGCCCAATGCACCATCGCGCAGCCGGGGTCCGCCTTCTCGGCTTCAGTGAGTGACTTTTTCACCTCGGGCCAATAGAAAGAATGCAGCAGCGCCACGGCACGCGTGAAATGCGCTTGCGCCGCGTCGTTGCAGGAGACAGGGAAGCGTACCGTTCCCAGCTTTTCGGGCGCGTTGCCGGTCGGTAACTCGGCTGCGTGCAAAGTCGCTGCAACCAGTAGACCTGCAAGAAACACGGAAGCCGATTTCAGCGATGGTGGGGAACAAAGAGCAAGATTCATGTTGCCTCCATGAAAGCAATATGCGGGTAAGAATCCGCGCGGTCAAAGTGCGTTGCTTTGATTTTCGTCGTTACCGCGACGTCGAATGAATCACGAAAATACTCCCACCACAGGATGCCGTCAACTTGCGCTTCCGTGATGGGTGCGATTCAAAGTGATGCACCAGTGTCTGGGCAATATCAGTCAAAAACATTTGTCATTTCGACCGGAGGGAGAAATCTGCTTTTCGTCGTGCAAAAGGAAACAGCAGATCTCTCCCTGCGGTCGAAATGAAAGTGTATGGGGGTTTTCAACCACGTGACCATACGCCACATGACCTTTGCACAGACGCGCGCGTGCAATGCCGTAGGAGCCGTTCAACCCGCCGGATATAATCCCCATATGAACGAACTGACGATCACCCGCCCCGACGACTGGCATCTGCATGTGCGCGATGGCGACGACTTGCAAGCAGTGCTTCCCGCCACTGCGCGCCAATTCGCTCGCGCCATCATCATGCCGAACCTGAAGCCACCCGTGCGCACGGTGGATGACGCGCGACGTTATCGAGAAAGAATTTTGGCCGCACTGCCAGCAGGCGCCGATTTTGAACCGCTGATGACGCTTTATCTCACCGACAACACGTCGCCTGACGACATCGCTTTGGCCGCGGCGAGCGGTTTCGTCAAAGCGGTCAAATATTACCCGTCGGGTGCCACCACCAACTCCGATTCGGGCGTGACCGATATTGGTAAATGCGATGCCGTATTCGATGCAATGCAAAGCGCCGGACTGCCGCTGCTGTTACATGGCGAGGTGGTGGATGCAGAAGTCGATATTTTTGCGCGCGAGAAAGTATTTATCGATAGACATCTCGTTCCGCTTGTGTCGCGCTTCCCGAGGCTGAAAATTGTGCTGGAACACATAACGACCGCCAATGCCGTCAAGTTTGTATTGGCCGCGAGTGACAAGGTGGCAGCAACCATCACGCCGCAGCATTTGCTCTATAGCCGCAATGCCATCTTCAAAGGCGGGCTGCGGCCGCATTTTTATTGTCTGCCGGTATTGAAACGTGAAGAACATCGCCTTGCTTTGTTGAAGGTAGCCACTAGCGGCAATCCTAAATTTTTTCTTGGCACGGATAGCGCGCCACATCCTAAAAATATGAAGGAAGCGGGTTGCTGCGCCGCCGGCTGCTACACAGCGCCGCATGCGCTGGAGCTTTATGCAGAAGTATTTGAAAGCGCCAATGCGCTGGATAAACTCGAAGCGTTCGCCAGTTTTTACGGCGCGGATTTCTATGGCCTTCCGCGCAATAAGGGTCGCATCACACTGAAAAAAGAAAGCTGGACGGTACCAGAAGAATTTGCGTTTCCGGACGCCGCAATTGTTCCGTTGCGCGCGGGAGAAAAGATGCTTTGGTGTTTCGTTTCGATGCACTCGTAATGGATTGGCAATGCGCAAAACAGCAATTTTCGACCGCACCACTTAATTCGCTTCGCGGACCGCTTCAACGGCTAATCGACGATGCAACTTGGCCCGGAGTTGGCAGGCTTAACGAATGCGCTGAAGGGATCAAAAATTTTCGTGGCCGACCGATTCGGTTCGTTGCAAACGAAACTCCCACCGCAGCGACACATTACGAAACCCGCATCGCCGAATCTGGTGAAATCGCAACGCGCGAAAATTGGCACGACTTCTTTAACGCCATGTCATGGCTCGCGTTTCCTGACGCAAAGAGTGCGATCAGCGAAATGCATGCGCGGCTGTTGTCGGCAAGCGGCGAGAAAGAACTTCGCGAACGCTCCATCCCGCGTGATGTACTCACACTATTCGATGAGGGTGGCATCGTCGTGACGTGCCGTGATGAATCCTTGCTGGAACACATTCGGCGCTTTGAATGGAAAACACTATTCGTTGAGCGTCGCGCAGAAGTGTTAACCGGCATGAGGTTTTTCCTGTTTGGACATTCGATGCTGGAAAAAGCCCTCGATCCCTACGTTGGCGTGACCGCAAAGGCGATTTTGTTCTTAGTGGATGGTGACTTCCTCACATCTAATCATGCCGCGCAGATGCGCCATATTGATGTGCGCACCGCAATGTGGCTGATGGATGAAACCAATTTGTCGTCATCAAAAAATTTCGCGCCGCTACCGTGGTTAGGTGTGCCGGGTTGGTGGAAGGATAATGAGTCGCCCGCATTTTATGATGACGCACATTACTTCCGCTGCGGACGTATGCGTGATGCCAACGCAGCAGACACGAACTAGCTGCGTGATACCATGACGACGGAAGCGCGCCAGACGGTCGCTGCGAACTTGTTTTCGTAGAGGAAAGTCCGGACTCCACAGGGCAGGGTAGTGGGTAACCCCCATCCACCGCGAGGTGAGGATCAGAGCAACAGAGACGAGTCGTTGGCGACCACGGAGGCCGCAAGGCCGAGGTTGCCGCCAACGGGTGAAACGGGCAATCTCTACCTGGAGCAAACCCAAATAGGCAGGCGTTGACGTGTGTCCCGCGGAGCCTGCGGGTAGGGTGCTTGAGGCGTACGGTAACGTGCGTCCCAGAGGAATGACCGTCATAGCACGCAAGTGCCGTAACAGAATCCGGCTTATCGGTGCGCTTCCACTTTCTAGTGTATGACGTTAACCATCAATTTGCGTGAAATTGTTGGTCTTGGGCCAAGAGTCTGCGCCATGTTTTCTCGCCCAATCGAGATGCCGCCAACTGCAAAAATCTACTCTGCAGATGATGCGTGTGAGTCTGATTCAATTGTTCCCGCGCCACGAGTGTATAAATTTACCGAATCGCAATCTCGGCGTGTCCCAGCAACAAGAATGCTAAACGTAAGTCCACGTTTGGATGAGGTGGCACAAAGGGCATCTATGAATTGGTCAAGGACCGGCTGAATTGGAGTAGTTCACGCACTCTTCGCTCACGCAAAAGCTTTGGCAGCAGTACAAACAGTGTGAGCAACTGTTGTCGTCATCGCAAAGCTTCCCGTGTGCCCACGCATCGCGGCAGTGGCTTTCACCTACACTCCGCACCACGATTCCCGCACTTGGTCGCAAATAGTCGCCGGCCCCCTTTACCCGATCATGCAAGCCGCGCAGAATCCAGCCACAGAATTTCTGCGCACGGCATTAGGATTGATTAGTCGCTGACGCGCCAACGATAAAAGGGTAACTCACATGATGAAAAGCATCGCAATAATTTTACTCGGGGCATGGGTCGGCCTAGTCCACGCACAGGCACTAGCGCAGCAGGCGACTCCTAACCCTCGGACGGCGACAGTCAATACGCCGACAATTGATGCCACCAAGATCGATGCAGTTGCCGCCACGCAGACCTTCATGAATCGCCTGCAAGGCGAAGCGCGTGCAAAATCGGATGGCTATGCCGAGGGCGGATACTGGCTGCTGCTTTGGAATCTTTTATATGGCTTGCTGGTGGCGTGGTTGTTACTCTCGCTGCGGATTTCTTCGCGCATGCGCGATTTTGCAGAGCAGCGCACGTATCGGAAGAATCTGCAGACGTTGATCTATCTGCTGATGTACGTCCCGTTATTGGCGCTGCTCACATTGCCGATTACGTTCTACGAAGGTTTTTACCGCGAGCATCAGTACGGGTTGTCCAATCTTTCTTTTCTGAGCTGGCTCGGTGAGGCCGGTATCGGTGTCGGCCTGGATATGGTGATTACGTGCATCGCCGTCGCAGGTTTGTACGCAATCCTGCGGCGCGTGCCTGAAACCTGGTGGGCGTGGGGTGCTGTTGCAGGCGCCGGTTTCATCATGTTGCTGATGATGGCGGGGCCGGTATTTATTTCGCCGCTATTCAACACCTTTAAACCATTGCCGCCCGGTCCGATTCGCGATGACATCCTTTCCATGGCACGCGCCAACGGTATACCAGTGGACAACGTTTATTATTCAGACGCTTCGAAGCAAACCAAGCGCGTCAGCGCTAACGTGAGCGGG
>JANNRY010000460.1:0-1686 GCA_031401935.1 Betaproteobacteria bacterium
CACGCCGATGTCGATCATGGTTGCCACCGGCAAGGCTGCGACGCAGGGCGTACTGTTTCGCGATGCAGCCGCCATCGAGAACTTTCGCAAGATAGACACGCTGATCGTCGACAAGACCGGCACACTCACCGAAGGCAAGCCTGTTTTCGAGCGTGCGATCCCGGCCGCAGGATTCACTGAGGAAGAGTTATTGCGACTAGCTGCAAGTCTGGATCAAGGCAGCGAACATCCGCTGGCGGCTGCCATTGTCGCGGCAGCGATTGAGCGAAAACTGTCGCTGGAAAAGGCTGAACAATTTGAATCCGGCAGTGGCATCGGCGTGCGCGGCACCGTCGCGGGCAAAAAATTGTTGCTGGGCAATACCGCGTTGATGACCGAAGGCGGGGTCACCGTCACTGTGTTGTCGGCAGATAGCGAAGCATTGCGAAAGCAGGGCGCAAGCGTAATGTATCTGGCGGTCGACGGCGCACTCGCGGGCTTACTGGCGGTATCCGATCCGATCAAGGCAACCACCGCCGAGGCGCTGGCGAGCCTGAAGGCCGCCGGCATTCGCGTTGTGATGGCCACCGGCGATGGATTGACGACGGCGCAAGCCGTGGCGGACAAACTTGGTATCGAAGAAGTGCACGGCGAGGTAAAACCTGCCGACAAGCTGGCACTGGTCGAGAAACTCCAACGAGAAAAACACTTCGTTGCGATGGCGGGCGATGGTATTAACGACGCACCGGCATTGGCCAAGGCGGATGTCGGTATTGCCATGGGGACCGGCACAGATGTCGCGATGAATAGCGCACAGGTCACGCTTATCAAGGGTGATTTGCGCGGCATCGTACGGGCAAGGACATTGTCGGAAGCCACCATTGCCAATATGCGCCAGAACCTGGCGTTCGCGTTCGTGTACAACGCGATGGGTGTGCCGCTCGCGGCGGGATTGCTATATCCGATGACGGGATGGTTACTGTCGCCGATGATTGCCGCGTTGGCGATGAGCTTGAGTTCGGCGTCGGTTATTTTCAATGCACTGCGATTGAGAGGCGTGAAAATATGAAGGCGGCGCGTGCTGCACGATTCACCGCGCAAGTCCGCAGCGAGCGTGGGTTTGCAGGCAACTTTTTAAACGGGTGATTGCCATGCATCGCAGAACTTTTCTTGGCGTGGTGAGTTCCATTCCGGCGCTGGCACTGGCGGCGCCTGCGGGGAGCGTGTTGCCAACCGCAAAAGCCCCCGCACAAAAGTCCACGAGCAAAACGCCTGTGATTCGCCGCGTCGGCATCGCATTTGGCGGCGGCTCGATGCACGGCATCGCACACGTGGGCGTGCTGAAGGCGCTCATCGAAAAGGGCGTCAAATTTGACTTCATCGCAGGCACAAGCGTAGGGGCCATCGTCGGCGTACTGGCTGCGGCGCAATTATCCGTTGGCGAGATTGACCTATTTGCGCGACGCATTGAATGGCCTGGGCTGATGAACCTCGCCTGGTCCAGCAGGGGAATCATGCAAAACACCAAATTGCGGTCGATGATCGATACCGCTCTCGGCGACCGCCGAATCGAACAATTGCCGATACCGTTCGGCGCGGTCGCGACAGACTTGGCCAGCGGCCAGCGCGTGTTGATTCGCAAAGGACCGGCTGGGTCAGCGGTTGAAGCCTCAAGCAGCATTCCCGTCTTTTTCTCGCCGATAAAAA
>JANNRY010000461.1:0-7853 GCA_031401935.1 Betaproteobacteria bacterium
ACTTCGCCCACCGAGATGCCGCCGATGGCGCAGCCGATGAACTGTGTGGTGCCCACTGGAGGCGTATTCAAACCCAGCGCGCAGTTGATCAGCATCACCATGCCGAATTGCACCGGGTCCATACCGTACTGCATCGCGATCGGAAGGAATATCGGTGTGCAGATCAGGATTGTGCTCGCCATGTCCATGAAGGTGCCGAGCACGAAGAGAATGAGGTTGATAAGAAAAAAGATCGTCCACGGATTGGTCGACACCGACGAGAGCATCGCGCCGGTAAGGTCTGCCACCTGATACAGCGCCATCAGGTACTGGAACATCGTGGATACACCGATCAGCAGTAGCACGACGCCAGTCGTTTTGACGGCTCTTGCCGCAGCCTTCAGGAACTTCTGCCACGTCATCGTCCGATAGATAAAGAAGGTCAGGATGATTGAATACACCACCGCGACCGCTGCCGATTCAGTCGCGGTAAACACACCCGTAAGAATGCCGGCAAGGATGATCACGACGATGAGCAATCCTGGTGCTGCGGCTGCGAGCGACAATCCCACCGCAGCCCAGCCGGGGAAAATGCCGGCAGGATAGCCGCGATGCACCGCAACAGCGTAAGCCGCGACCAGCATGCAGATGGTCAACACCAACGCGGGCACAACGCCTGCGGCAATGAGTGCGCCAATGGATACCTTTCCACCCGCAGCCAGCGAATAGATGATCATGTTGTGGCTGGTCGGCATGAGCGCCCCGACCAAAGAAGCGTGGGTGGTGACGTTAACCGCGTAATCGGCGTGATATCCCTCTTTTTTCATCATCGGAATCATCACCGAGCCCATCGCAGAAACATCAGCAACCGGCGAGCCCGATACGCCACCGAAAAGCGTGCAGGCAACCACGTTAGACATGCCCAGACCGCCGCGGATGTGTCCGACCAAGCTACGCGCAAAATTGACAATCTTGTCAGCAATGCCACCGTGCAACATCAGCTCGCCGCTGAACACAAAAAACGGAATGGCGAGAAACGAGAAGATGTTCATTCCCGACATCATTTGCTGAAAAATAACGGCGACGGGCAGGCCTTCATAAAGGATCGTGCACATTGCAGACAGGCCGATGGCGAACGCGACCGGGACTCCAAGCAGCAGCAACGCAAGGAACGACAGGCCGAGGATTGCTAGTTCCATGCCGGTTCCACTTCCGTACCGTTGATCAACGCAAGCAGATGCTCAAGCGAGAAGAGAATGATTAGCGCGCCAGATAAAACGAGTGGTACATAGCGCACCGCCTCGGAGAGATTGATGTTTGAAAGTTTGTACGGCGCCACAGAGACTCCCAGGATCCAGCCGTTGTAAATCATGGCACCACCGAATATGGCAACGAGAACATGGATCAGCAGCTCCAGCTTGCGACGGGGCCCTTCCGGGACAAGCACCAACAGCGATTCCATGCCGATGTGTCCGGCATCACGTACACCCACGGCGGCACCGATCAGCGTGACATACAGGATCAGCACCAGCGTGAGGTTTTCGGCCCACGTAGGGCTGTCATTGAGCACGTACCGACCGAAGACCTGATACGCCACAATCGCGACGATGACGAATAATCCGGCGACGGAAAAATACATGCCAACTCTGGCAATGCACGCGTTCATCCGCGTGAGCATGCTCGGTGTCCTGGATTGCTCCGGGCGCAAATTACTTTCCATTGGGTTTCGCAGTTCTGATGTTGACCGGCGTATCCGGACGCGGTTTACTTTGTGTCCTGCATGCGCTTGACCAAGTCTTTGAGTTTTGGCGTGTTGGCAAATTTTTCATACACCGGTTTCATCGCGTCGATGAACTCTTTTTTATTCGCGATGGTGACAACCTGCGTTCCGGCAGCCTCAACAAATTTGCGCGACCTTATCTCGCGCTCGTCCCAGAGATTACGCATGTGCGGAACAGAATCCTTGGCTGCCTTGCGTATCAGCGCCTGATCTTCCTTGGAGAGCGTATCCCAGATTTTCTTGGAGAATACCAATACCTCCGGAGCCAGCGAGTGTTCGCTCAAGCTGTAGAACTTGGCCGCCTCGAAGTGCCGCGACGATTCGTATGAGGGCCAGTTATTCTCGGCGGCGTCAACGATGCCAGTCTTCAACGCCGTGTAAACCTCGCCGAACGGCATCGGTGTTGGGTTGGCGCCGAGTGCCTCAATCATCGCCACAAACAAATCCGACTGTTGCACGCGGACCTTCAGGCCCTTCATGTCAGCGAGCGTCTTGATCGGTTTTTTTGCCGTATAAAAGGACCGTGAGCCGCTATCGTAGAACGCCAGCCCAACCAGACCTTGCGACGCCATCGCGGCGAGAATGTCATCGCCAATAGGACCGTCAAGCACTTTCCGCATATGCTCGGTCGATCGAAAGATGAATGGTAAAACGGTCGGAATGGTCTCGGGCACCACGCTGTTAAGTACACCAACGTTGATGCGCATCATCTCCAGCGCGCCCAGTTTTAGTTGTTCGATATTGTCTTTTTCAGTACCAAGGCTGCCGGCTGGATAGACGCGAACGCCGAGCCGTCCCTTGGTTTGATCGCCGATTAATTTGCCCATGTACTTAACGGCGGCCACGGTCGGATAGTCCCCGGGATGCACGTCGGCCGAGCGGAAATCGCGGGCGTAGGCGGCTGTGGAAAAAACGGTCGCGGCCACCACAGTGCCCACGGCCTGAGCTAGTTGACGTAGCGCAATACGAAATGTGATTGACATGCGAAATTCCCTCCAATTTTTTGACATAGGCCTTCAACGGAAGAGCCGTGTATTTTTAATTGATTACGTTTGTAATCCTTGCAACTTTACTTTCTACTACAACAAACCAAACTCTGTTTCCGGCAAGCCATTTACGCCCGGTCGCAGCGCAAAAACTGCGCCCGCAAACGGTTGCTCACTTAATTCCGTTTCCTTCTGCGGGCGAATTGAGGTGACATATAAAGTATCAAAATCTTTCCCGCCGAACGCGCACATGCTCGGTTTGTTGACCGGCAGTGGAATGCTTATGTCCAGCTTGCCAGCGGGCGTGAATCGCAACAATTGGCCTGCGTCATTGGCACATGTCCAATAGCAGCCGTCCGCATCGACTGCTGCGCCGTCTGGCCGCCCTGGATGCTGGTTCATATCAACAAATAGTCGGCGATTGCTTGGTGTGCCGGTTACGATGTCGAAATCGAAGGCCCAGATAAACCGTGCTTTCGGATGCGAATCAGACAGATACATGACGCCACCCGCAGGTGACCATGCCAAGCCATTTTGCGTCAGTAATCCACTGGCTATCGGGCAACTCAGGCCATCGGATGTGGTGAAGCGGTAAAGCGCACCTACAGCATGTGCAGCGGGCATGTCCATGTGCATCGTGCCCGCCCAAAATCGTCCCTGACGATCACAGCGACCATCGTTAAAGCGCATATTTTGCATGGGCAATTCAGCAGCACCCAACTGCGTTGCAGTGACTGTACCTTCAGCCGCGAGCCGCAAAGAATAGATGCCATCCTCCATCCCCGCGACCAATGTCCCGTCCCGATTAAAGGCAATGCATGCGACCATGGCATTGGTACTCCACGTGTCGACAACACCGGTGTCGACCTTCAATCGGCAAATACGCTTAGCCGGAATGTCGACCCAATATAGTGCTGCCTCGCTGACACGCCACAGCGGAGACTCACCCACCGCATAGATGGGATCAGTTAATCGTTCGATCTTTACCATTGGCTAGTCGTCGAATGGGCCTGCGCAAACAAAGGCGCCGCCTTGATAAACGCGGGCGGGATTATCGATCGCCAGCGGTGGGTTTGCCGCTTCGACGCGCTCGCGTTGACCATCGGAGGCGTCCTTGGGCTTGAATCCAATATGTGCAGCCTTGGCGTTATCCCACCATGTCACGGCATTATCGGATGCGCCGAAGATGATTGTGTGGTCCACCTTTGGCGCGAATAGCGCGCAGCGCACCAGTTCTACCAGATCGTCGTAGCTCAGATAGGTGGCCAGCATGCGCCGGTCTTTTACGACGGGGAATGATGATCCGATTCGCAGGCACACGGTTTCAATGCCATAGCGGTCGAAGTAAAAGCGGGACAAATTTTCGCCGAAACATTTGCTCACAGCGTATAGCCCGTCAGGTCGCATTGGCGCATCGATATCAATTTTGTCCGATTGCTTGTAAAACCCGGTCACATGATTGGAGCTTGCAAAGACGACGCGCTTGACGCCGTGTTTCCGTACCGCTTCATAGATATTAAACACGCCGACGATATTGGATTGCAGGATCGGCTCAAAACGATCCTCAAGTGAAATACCGCCAAAATGGACAACGGCATCCACACCATCGACCAAATGATGAACCGCAGTTTTGTCAGCCAGGTCGCAAATGACCACTTCTTCGCCAGCATTGGCAGTTCCTAAATCTGCCCTGTCGGATATGCGCAATATCTCGGCAAAAGCTGTGAGGCGGGAACGCAGCACCTTTCCCAGGCCACCGGCGGCACCGGTCAGTAACAGACGGGAAAGTTTTTGTTGATCACTCATGGTTCACCGTTACCAATGCAAGCAATGACAAAATGGCTAAATCACGACCAAATAGGGGGAAAACGTTTTCCGCATTTTGGAAGAGTGCGCCAATAGTTGTCAAGCAGAATTTGTCGCGCGCCCATAAAAGATAAAATTGATCGCGCATGTGCCTTGTGTAGCCAGCGTGCAGATTTGGTGAAAGTGTTGTGTGATAATAGAATGTCAGGGTCGATTTATGCCGCTCGACCGATCGGTAACCGATAAACGCAAATTCGCCGACCCGGCAGCTTGTTCACTGTTGGCGCTTTGGTATCATATGGGCCTATTGTTGGAAAACGTTTACTGATGAAAAAGAAACCAACCATTCGTGATGTCGCCGCAAAGGCAGGCGTTTCGATTGCCACCGTGTCAAAGTTCATCAACGCGACCCAGCGATTCACCGCAGGCGTCGAGCGCAAGATTCAGGCGGCCATTGAAGAGCTTGAATATCATTCCAATCCACTTGCGCGCAGCATGATCACCGGCAAGACCGGCTCGGTTGGTGTCGCGATTCTCGATATTTGCAACCCGCATTTCACCAGCATGGTGAAAGGGGCCAACCGGATTGCACTCGAGCATGGTTATAACCTCCTGTTTGTCGATACCGAGGAAAGTCAGGCCCGAGAGGACGAACTGCTGGGCGCGCTCAGCAGAAGGGTCGATGGTCTCATCGTGAGTTCCCGCATGCCGGAGGAGCAAATGGATCGCATCCTGGCGTTTGGCAAGCCAGTCGTATTTGCCGGTCGCCCGGCACCAGCGGGGGTGCCAAGTATCAGCATCGATGCGTACGCGGCGGCGTACATGATCGGTGAGTTGCTCGTTAAACAGGGGCATCGTCACATCGCCTATCTCGGATTTGCGCCCGCTCGTCCAGATATGGAGCGCATGCGCGGCCTGAGCGAATGTCTTGAGGCGCATGGATTATCACTAACGCGGTTTGAAGTCCGTGGCCCCACCCTCGCTGAGGGTGAGCGTGTTTGTTCGTCAGTTATTCTTCGCAAAGATAAGCCTGACGCCGTGGTTTGCTATAACGACATGGTGGCGATTGGCTTTATGGGGGTCGCAAGAACCTTGGGCATCGACATTCCGGCCGATATGTCGGTGGTCGGCATTGATAACATTCCGTTTGGCCGCTTTACCAGTCCTGCGCTGACCACCGTTGACACGCAGAGCGAGAGCCTCGGTGAGGAGGCGATGCGATTGTTGTTTCGCCAGATCGCCGGCGAAAACCCGCCAGACATCGGCCACCAAATGATTGAGCCACGGCTGGTAATGCGCGACTCGACCTCGGTGCGGGCGAAGGAAATCCCGGTAGTCGCGTTGCCTGCTCCTCGCAAACGAGCCAGATAGCCGTCAGTCGCCCTAAAGTCTCGCCATCCACGCTGTGGTGGCAAGTGAGAAACCGTCTACCGGAACAACCGGCACTACTCGCGCTTGACCATCGGGCCCGCGAGTCAACGCCATAAGCCCGCGCGCCCTTCTACGAAAACTTTTTCCTGTTGTATCGCGATTGAAACGAAGGTCGGGTAACTGTTTCCTATCGCTAGTAAACGTTTTCTTTCGTCATATTCATTGATTAATTTTAGCCTGCTGACCGTATCGGCCGTATGAGTGCGCTATCAATTTACAGATAAAGATGTTTATAATCAATAATATAAAATTGAAAATACGCAAATGAAGTGCTTGCAGACTTTCAATAAAATAATCGCACTGAATGTTGACAACATCAAACAATGCCGATAAATTAGAAAAACGTTTCCCTTGTCATGGTGCCGCGCTAAGCATGTTGATCGAATTGGCGTGTATTTGCCCCGTCAATTTGGCATCGATAAATGGTTGCAACACGTAATGGGGGCTAGTGCGGAATTTACACTTTTGATTGATCGGCACCGACAAGCGCCTTAAGGCATTTGAGACAAGGCATTTGAGGTGGCCGCAACGACACAGCACTGCTAAAGGCGCTTCAGGGAGCGTTCAACGCTGGTAACGAAGGCCACAATAATTATCAATAATCTGGAGGAGAGACAAATGAAGAATCATCACAAATTATTGCTGTCGCCCATCGCGCTGGCAGTATTGACCATCATGGCTCAGGCGTCGGCACAGCAAGCAACCGAGCCCGTCAAGCCACCAGCGGCTAAGCCGGCTGAAAGCGTCGATACCATCGTCGTTACCGGTTTTCGTGCGTCGCTGGAAAGCGCGCTGAACGCCAAGCGCGAAGATGCCGGCATTGTCGACGTCATCAAGGCCGAAGACATGGCCAAATTTCCGGATACCAACCTTGCCGAATCACTCCAGCGTATCCCGGGTGTGGTGATTGACCGCGACGCCGGCGAAGGCCGCAACATCACGGTGCGCGGTCTTGGTCTTGATTTCACACGGGTTCGCTCCAACGGTATCGAGGCACTAGCCACCACCGGCGGCACCGATAGTTCCGGCGGCGCAAACCGCTCACGCGGCTTTGACTTCAACGTCTTTGCCGCCGAATTATTCAATAGCATCACCGTGCGTAAAAGCTCATCTGCCGATGTCGACGAGGGCTCGCTAGGTGCCACGGTAGACCTGCAAACATCGCGACCCTTCGATTTCAAAGGGTTCAAAGCGTCAGCATCGGTTCAGGGCCGATACAACGATTTGTCCAAGAAAACGGATCCGCGTCTGGCGTTTCTGGTGTCCGATACCTTCTTCGACCGCAAGATGGGGCTTCTGATATCGGGCGCCTTCTCAAAGCGCAACCTCTTTGAAGACGGCTTCAGTACCGTACGTTGGGACAATGGTCCATCATCTGGCGGCTGGTGCGCGCCGATCGGCGTTACACCGGCAAACCCGACCACATCGACGGCAACCACATGCGGTCCGGCAGCACAAGGTGTGGCGCGGCTCCCCAATACGCCGGCCAACATCGCCGCGTACAACCTCGCTAGTAACGCGAGCAATTTTCACCCACGTCTGCCGCGCTACGGCCGCCTGACACATGATCAGGATCGCACCGGCGTCACCGCCGCATTCCAGCTCAAACCTATGGACGGCACCTTGCTTACTGTCGACTTGCTGTACTCAAAGCTCGACGCGACGCGGCAGGAAGACTTTATCGAAGCGATCTCATTCAGCCGCAACGCCGGACAGGGCGGCAAGCCGCAGACCAGTGTGGTGGAAGCTGCGTACGCATCCAATGGCGCGCTGCTGTTCGGCACCTATAACGGTGTTGATATCCGTGCAGAGTCGCGCTTCGACAAGCTCTCCACGACGTTCACCCAACCGAGCCTGACGCTGGAACAGAA
>JANNRY010000462.1:0-2187 GCA_031401935.1 Betaproteobacteria bacterium
TGCTCGGCCTGATCGACGCATCGTTCATTATCGGTGTTGGTCTGGCAATGTTGTTCGCGTTCGGCAACCCGCTGCTCGCACAGCTTAAATAATCCTTGGTCGATAACTCCCATTAGGAAACAGTCATGGACTTGAACCTGACGATGCTCGCTCAGGCGATTGCCTTCTTTATCTTCTTCTGGTTTTCGAAGAAGTATGTTTGGCCGCCATTGATGACCGCCATTGCGGAACGGCAAAGTAAAATCGCCGAAGGTTTAAACGCCGCCGAAGCCGGCAAGCACGCGCTCGTCGAGGCCGAAGCAAAAACGGCGTCAGCCCTGAAAGACGCACGCGACCTCTCCCAAACGATGTTTTCCGATGGTGAGCGCCGTGCGAATCAAATCATTGAACAGGCTAAGCTAACCGCCAAAACCGAAGCTGATCGTATCCTGGCAGCAGCGCAAGAGCAGATACAGCTGGAGCTCAACAAGGCCAAGAGTAGTTTGCGCGAGCAAGTTGCCCAACTTGCTGTTGCCGGTGCGGAAAAAATTCTCAAGCGTGAAATCAACGCCGCCGCCCACGCTGACATGTTGACGGAATTGAAGGCGCAACTGTAATGGCTGAGCTGACCACGGTGGCGCGTCCCTACGCCGAGGCCGCGTTTCGTGCGAGCGTCGAGGCGAAGGATGTTTCCGGCTACGGCGACAAGCTGCAACTGTTTGGTGCCGCTGCCGCTACTGTAGAGGCCGCCTCATTGTTGGGCAACCCAAAAGTGTCCACAAAGGAAAAGGCCGAGCTGCTGTTTTCGGTCGCCGGTGGAAACGTCCCTGAAGTATTGAAGAATCTCGCGAACACATTGATCGAAAACCAGCGCGCAACATTGCTGCCATTCATCAGTGAGCACTTTGCAAGACTGCAACGGGAACATGATGGCGTCGTCAAGGCGCTAATCACCAGCGCATTTGCACTAAGTGATGCTGATAAAGCTTCGCTCGTAGATGGCCTCGCAAAAAAATACGGTAAGCGCGTAGACGCAGAAGTGAAGGTTGATGCGTCGCTGATAGGCGGCGCCAGAATTCAGGTGGGCGACGATGTCACTCATGCGTCCGTCCGTGACACGCTAGACAAAATGGCAATTGCATTGGCTCAGTAAATCGGTCAGTTGAGTTTTTGCTAAATAGTTACGAAAAAAAGCTGGTGCAATGCGGTAGTACCAGTCCACAAAGAATTGAAATTTAAGTATTGGAGTTGACGATGCAAATCAACCCGGCCGAAATCAGTGAACTGATCAAGTCCAAGATTCAAAACCTCCCTGCGGCCGCTGAAAAGCGCTCCGAGGGATCTGTCATCTCGGTGACGGACGGTATCTGCCGCGTGCACGGTCTGGCCGACGTGATGCAGGGGGAGATGCTGGAGTTTCCGAATAACACATTCGGTCTGGCTTTGAACCTTGAGCGCGATTCCGTCGGCTCAGTGATTCTCGGCGACTACCAGCACATCAAGGAAGGCGACATCGTGAAATGCACTGGCCGCATTCTCGAGGTGCCAGTTGGTCCCGAGTTGCTCGGTCGCGTCGTCAATTCGCTGGGCGCACCAATCGACGGTAAAGGCCCGATCAACGCCAAGATGACTGACGTTATCGAAAAAGTCGCACCAGGTGTGATCGCACGTAAATCGGTCGATCAACCGGTGCAAACAGGCTTGAAGGCAATTGATGCCATGGTGCCCATCGGTCGCGGCCAACGTGAATTGATCATCGGTGACCGCCAGACCGGCAAAACGGCGGTTGCGGTTGACACCATCATCAACCAAAAAGGCAAAGATATTTTCTGCGTCTATGTCGCGATTGGTCAAAAGGCTTCCACCGTTGCGAACGTGGTTCGTAAACTCGAGGAAACCGGCGCATTGGCATACACGATCGTTGTCGCCTCGACGGCTTCCGAGTCCGCGGCGATGCAGTACATTTCGGCCTACTCGGGTTGCACGATGGGCGAATACTTCCGTGATCGTGGTCAGGACGCGTTGATTATTTATGACGACCTTTCGAAACAAGCCGTTGCTTACCGTCAGGTCTCCCTGCTGTTGCGCCGCCCACCGGGCCGCGAAGCCTATCCAGGCGACGTGTTCTATCTGCACTCCCGTTTGCTTGAGCGCGCTGCGCGCGTGAATGCCGATTACGTTGAGAAATTCACCAATGGTGCGGTGAAA
>JANNRY010000463.1:0-2198 GCA_031401935.1 Betaproteobacteria bacterium
TTCGTCGCCAATCGCGCCGCGAGTGCCTGAAAGATTGTCGTCACTTCGCGTGGCCGGCCTCACCCGCCTGTCAACGACTGACTTTCCGGGTTGCTTGGCGGCGGTGGTGTTTGTGCAGGGCTGCCCGTGGCGCTGCCGCTATTGCCACAACCCGGAACTGCAATCACGCGAAGCGGCTGCCGCGCTGGCGTGGCCATTCGTTCTCGAATTTCTTGATCGTCGTCGAGGGTTGCTCGATGGTGTGGTGTTCAGTGGTGGCGAACCCACCGTAGATCGTTACCTGAGTAGTGCGATTGATGACGTTCGGCAACGCGGTTTCAAAGTGGGCTTGCACACCGCCGGCATCTATCCAGACCGCCTTCGCAAACTACTACCCCGCGTCGACTGGGTGGGCTTTGATGTCAAGGCGCCTTTTGAAGATTACGTCGGAACCACCGGCGTGCAATCCAGTGGTGGGCGTGCACAGGAGAGTCTCGATTACCTGCTTGCGTCGGGTATTGAATATGAGATTCGGACCACACGTCATCCGGCTTTGTTGCCTGCGGCCAAATTGAGATCGATGGCAATGTCATTGCGGCAGCAAGGCGTGGAAAACTTTGCGTTGCAGGAATTCCGTTCTGAAGGATGCATCGATGCCACGCTACCCGCAACCCCGCCTCCACTTGAGGAGGCTGATGTCGTGCAGCTCAAACAATTGTTTCCAACATTCAATTTGCGCCGCGCGACATCATGACGTTCGTTTGATCTGCGTCAACAGCGGATTCGCCGCATGCGGGAAGATGTCGTGGGATAACTTTGGCACGCAGTGACGTCACAACGAACGCGGACGGTCAACATGAATGGTCGCAAAATGCAGAGCCCGGATACCGCCGCTGTATCCCGCCAAGCGGCATGTTCATATTGTGCGTTGGGCAAGCTGTGTTTTCCCACTGCGATGCCAAACGCCTACGAAACACTTTTTCCGCTTGCGCACAAACAGCGCATCCGCCTGACGCGCGGCGAGAGCCTCTTTCACGCCCACGATCAGGTCGTCGGCGTGTACGCCGTCAAAGCGGGCTTTCTCAAGACATGCATTCCGCTGCCCGATGGGCAAAGCAAAATTGCGGGATTTCATGCAATGGGCGCTGTGCTTGGGCTGGATAGCCTCGACAGCGACGCGCACCGTTCAGATGCGGTTGCGCTCAGTGGCTGCGAGGTGTGCATTATCCCTCTCGACAAGTTCGAGAAGCTATTGGAGCAACCCGCTGAATCGTTGCATATGCGCCAACTTCTTTCATTCGAGATCGCTCGCGCTGATGCGCACGCCGCGACCATCGGGCTGCTCTCCGCCAAACAGCGTGTGGCGACGTTTCTTCTGGATATGTCAGACCGCTGGGATGACCAGGGCTACGCGAAGAATGAATTTGTGCTTTTCATGAGCAGGAAGGAAATCGGCAACTTCCTTGGTCTCACATTTGAAACGGTAAGCCGAACCCTGTCGTACTTTCAAGCCAGGAAATGGATCACCGTGCTGGGCAAGAATTTGCAGATTCTCGATAATTCGGCATTGCGAAAGCAGATTGCAATCACCAACGATAAAGCGAAAAAAGACCGCGATCCGCCGCGTCTGTCACCCAGCCAGCATTGACGTCGTCGGCATCGTGCCATATAGCAGGTAATCGATGAGGTCCTTCACTGAACGAATCTGTTTGCCGAATGGAAGCGGCGCGGCACCGCGAAAAAACAACCCGCGCTCAACATCACCGGCAAGTGCGGCCGCGAGGTGATGATCGATGCAAAATTGGCCGAATCGCTCCACGCCATCGCGCAGCCCGCATTGTTCGAGACAATCGAAAGCGAGCGTGCAATCGGTGCGGGCGCGGGCACGTCGCTGCAAGACTGGCAGCTTGACCAGGTATTTCTCAAGCCAGGGCGTTCTGACGGCACGAGCCGGTAACCCGGCGACACTCATAAAGGTGACGATATCTTCCGGCTTGGCCTCAGCCAGTACACGTTTGAAATTGGAATGCGCGTCGCTTTCCTCGGTAACGGCGAACGGCGTGCCGATCTGAACAGCACTGGCACCCAACGCAAAAAGCGCACTCACCTGCTCGGGCTTACTGATGCCGCCTGCGGGAATGAGCGGCACGTTTTCGCGTTCAATACCGAGCTCCCTGAATATCGCAAAGGTCTCTTCCAGCACACGCGGAAAATCGAAT
>JANNRY010000464.1:0-4916 GCA_031401935.1 Betaproteobacteria bacterium
GGTTAGTGCGCTATTAACGCCAACCAAGCGGACGGTGACGCGACGATTGTCGGCAATATCATTGAGCGTCACGACAACATTGTTGCCGGATGCAACGGCGCTCGCGCTGCCGATATTTGCATTCGCCACGTCAACCGACGACACCGTGCCTGTAGTGGTGATGGGCTCATCGAATTGGAAGACGATCGTGTGCCCGGCACCGATGACGCGTGACTCCACCGTGATCGCGCCGGTGATGGCTGCAACGCGGTCAAGTGCTAAATCGTACGTGCCGGTCGCAGCATGCACTTTGCGTGATTGCGCGCCGGTGAGCGTCAAGGCTGACACCGGCAGTGAAACAAATAGGGCAAGTATCGCGGCACCGGAGGTGACACGGCCAACTCGAAAATGACGGCTCATGAAGGTTCCCAAAAAAGGCATTCATCGATTACAGCAGAAATCGTGCCATTCTGTATCAGGGCTGTGACACTGGTATGTCCGCGCCTTTATCCAGGTCACTTGTCGTCACGAGGCGACAGTCAAGGCGCAATTGGGCAGAAATGAGTCGGAGAAAGCCCCAAACTTTTGCGATGTCGGTTTTGTCTGTCGCGCCGCGAACCCGCGCCGTGTGACGCGTCTTAGCGAAGCCCGCCCAACAACCGCGCTGGCAACATCACGATGGCGCGTAGCATTGCAAACACACCCTCAACCGCGATACCGACCAGTCGGAACGGCAGCGAGATGAGCCAGAAAATCGGATAGAGCACCAGCGCCAGCAGTGCCAGCGGCCAGCAAAAAACAAGCAGAAGCAGCCATAGCAGGAATTTCATTTGCCAATCCTTTCGATCAGGCTATATTTCGCGCCAATTGCGCAAAATTTCCATGACAGCAGATTAGCGCGTGATACCAGTGAATGCATGTTGAATGCGATGAAATACAGGTGGCGCCGCCTGATTTGTGGCCGATGCATGAGAAAATTTCAAAACACAAGCATTGGCGGGCGTTTCCGGGCATTTAAGGCCCGAACGCCCCGCCAGTGCTACATCTACGTTATTTGCTGGTCATTTCTTTGCTTTCGGCAGATCCTGCATCGCGCCGTACACCAGCGCGCCGACTTGCTCGCGGTAGTACTTGCGGATATCGCCTGGCGCAACTGTTCCAAACACGACCACAAGGCGCTCTTTCGGGTCCGCCCAGTATGCAGTGCCGTTGGCGCCGTTCCAGGTGTAGTCGCCCGCTGTGCCCGGCACCGCAGCCACGCCGTCAACCATGCGTACGGCAACCGCAAGGCCGAAACCGTAGCCGTCGCGATGTTGCTCAACACCGGCAACGTTATTTTTGATGTTTGCACCCAAGTGATCGCTCGTCATGGCGCGTACTGTCTTCGGGCTAAGCACGCGTTTGCCATCGATGATACCGCCATCCAATAACATCTGGCCGAAGCGCAGATAGTCGCCAACGGTGCTGAACGCGCAGGAGCCGGCGCAATCGAATTTCACCTGTTTGTCGAGGATGGAAATATTTTGGTCGCGTCCGGAAATCGGATCTTTCGGCAATGGCCGGGCGATTCGTTTGCGTTTCTCGTCAGTAATCGTGAACGTGGTGTCGGGCATCCCCACCTTGTCCCACACCGCTGTTTTCAGAAAATCACCGAGCCGCTTACCGCTGACTTTTTCGATGACAAGGCCGAGAATGTCTGTGGAAAATCCGTAATCCCACACCGTGCCGGGCTGATACAACAACGGCGTTGCGGCGAGCTTGGCGACGAACTCGTCGCTCGTGTACAGAAATGCCGCCGGCGCCGATCCCGCTGGATAGAGTTTGTGTACCGCAGTAGTCCCGCGTCCGCCGTAGGTGAGGCCGGAGGTGTGCCGATATAAATCGTGAATGTAAATCGGATTAGCGGGTTCGAGCTTGATTTCACCACCAGTGCCGACCACACCAACGTTCATCTTGACGAACGCTGGTAAATATTCACCCAGTGGCGACTTCAACGGCAGTTTTCCTTCTTCGTTTAGCGTCAAACCACCGACTGCCGTCATCACCTTGGTCATCGAGGCGAGATTAAATATCGCGTCAAGTGGCATCGGCTCACCGGTAGCCTTGTTCAGCGAGCCGTAGGCTTTGTAATGAACCAGCTTACCGTCGCGGGCAATCGCGATCACCGCGCCGGGCACACGATCAGCAGCAATTTCGCGCGCGAAAAATTGATCGATGCGCGCCAGACCTGCTTTGGAAAAGCCGACTTTTTCGGGCGCGGTGGTTGGCAGCGGTGTGGCGGCACCGGCTGCAATTGAAACCAACATAGGCATTAAAGCGAAACAGCACTTGGACAATCGCATGACATTCCTCCTGTTTTTATAGGGCTTATCACGCGGGACGTACGCGGTAAGTAGAAGAATTCTAGCCCCAAGTCTTCTAAGGCGTGCATGCCCAATGTCAAGTTCAGCTGAACTGCTTACGTGATTTTCCACTTGCAATGAGCGACAGCCTTGTCATGAATGTTTCACACAAAGCATAAATAATCGTCACAAATCCCAGCCAATATTTCAGGAGTTTGTGATGCACGCATTACCCAGCCCTTCTAGCAACCTCTCTCGCAGCCTCGCAGTGGTGGCTTTCTTTGTATGTTCGAGCCTGATCGCTGCATGTAGCAACGACGATATCGTGAACGAGGCCACACCAGTCTCGATGTCGATGACAAGGATTGGTGGGTTTGACGGGGCTGCGCTCGGCGCGGCGGAAATTACCGCGTTTGATGCGGCCAGCAAACGCCTGTTTGTCGTTAACGGCGCAAATGGCACCGTTGACGTTCTCGATTTAAGTAACCCCTCGCTACCCTCTCGGATTTCCACGATTTCCGTCGCCGGGCTGGGCAGCGGTGTGAATAGCGTTGCTGTTCACGACGGCTTGGTGGCAGTGGCTATTGAGGCGACGGTGAAAACAGATCCCGGCGTGGTTGCGTTCTACAACGCGGCTGATTTGCGACTGTTGCAATCGGTGGTTGTCGGTGCACTCCCAGACATGCTCGCGTTTACGCCCGATGGACGCTTTGTCGTTGTCGCCAACGAAGGCGAACCCAACAGCTACGGCGCGGCGACGTCTGTCGATCCGGAAGGCTCTGTGAGTGTCATCACCGTTAACCGCACTGGAACATCGACCGTGGCGACGGCGGATTTTCGCGCATTCAACGGGCAAGAGGCTGCGCTGCGCGCACAAGGTATCCGTATCTTCGGCCCTGGTGCGAGCGCCGCGCAGGATTTGGAACCGGAGTATGTCGCCATCAGCGCGGACAGCCGCACAGCTTACGTGACGCTGCAAGAAAACAATGCAATCGCGATTGTTGACATCGCAACCGCACGCGTGACGACATTAAAAGCGCTTGGTTTCAAGGATCACAACGTGGCCGGCGCTGGCATGGATGCAAGCGATGAGGACGGCGGCACCAATACCAACACCGGCACCCCGGTAGTCAAAATTGCCCCACAACGCGTAAAGGGAATGTATCAGCCGGATGCAATTGCGTTTTTCAGCGTGAACAACAGCAACTATTTGATCACCGCCAATGAGGGGGATGTCCGTTCCGACTGGCCCGGATTCAACGAGGAAACGCGCGTCCGCACCCATTGCACTGCGGGCCTCGACCCAGCCGTTTTTCCCGATGTGGCGAATTTGATTCTCGATTCCAATCTGGGTCGCCTACGTATCACCACAACTCCCAATGGCGGCAGCGCCGGCAAAAATGCCGCCGGGCAATGCAATGAACTGTACGCATTTGGCGGACGTTCGTTTTCGATCTGGAATACCGACATTCAACGCGTATTTGATTCAGGTGATGACCTTGAGCAACGCACCAGAGCATTGTCGCAGGCAAATTTCAACGCCAGTCACGACAACAACACATTGGACTCGCGCAGCACTTCCAAGGGCCCTGAGCCTGAAGGTGTGGTGCTGGGTAAGTTTGGTGACAAGACTTTTGCCTTCATCGGACTTGAACGCGTTGGCGGCGTGATGGTCTATGACATCAGCAATCCCGCTGCCGCAAGCTACGTGACATATCTCAATACCCGTAATGCCGTCACTGGTGATCGTGGACCTGAAGGCCTCACACTCATCAAAGCCGACAAATCGCCCAACGGCAAACCGCTGTTGATCGTAGGCAATGAGGTGAGTGGAACGACCGCAATTTTCCAGATTGATTTCGTCTACTGAAAATTTCAGCGCCATTGCCGCTGGCGTGATGTCGTCGCCCAGCATCTGCGGGCGTGATCACGTGAATCACCGCCGCAAGTTCATCAGGCCGTGAAATGAAGACGCTTCCCCTGTTTTTATTGCCGGGTAGATAGAAGCTTGGTGATGTCGTGGATGCGCTGATCCACGATTAATTCGAGGCACAAGAGTCAAAGCAGACGCACTGACACTTGTGTCTCATCTCGTCGAATCCGGCATACATCATCGCGCCACAATTTCGCCGCAATCGACGCATGGTCGCCACAATCTTTACTCAATCACCTACTATGCTCCCTGTCATGCGTCACATTTGACGCTGCGTCGCAGTAAAAAGGGGAAGTCATGAAGTTCGTCACCACCGTTTGCGATCTTGCCAATAAGGCAGGGCGCGCTTTTGTTCGTCTGGCCGGATGGTTGCTGTCACCGATTTTCGGCAAGCTGTCGTGGAATGCGCCGCCCTGGGCGCAATGGACGGGAGCGAAGGCGGCGGCGGGTGGGCGCGCAGCGGTGGCAAACCCGCAACGGACGGGCCTGGTGCTGGTATTGCTGATCGCGCTACTGGCGGGCGGTTTTTACGGTTATCGGTGGTGGCAGTCGCGGCCCAAGCCGATTGACGTGACGGTGACGGCGGCAAATCCGGCGTGCACGCCGATTGAAAATGAAGATGAAGCTGATCGCGCCCCGCGTCCGCTGGTCGTCACGTTCGG
>JANNRY010000465.1:0-4279 GCA_031401935.1 Betaproteobacteria bacterium
CTCGTAGCGCCCGGCGACGATGTAGTTCGGCCCGCCGATTGCGGTGGTGCGAATGTCAGCGGGGCAGCGAACATCCCTTGGCCCGCGCGGTGGTCGATGCCGCCGCGACTGAATCCATCGACGTGCCCGCAGCCAGTGACGTGAAAGCGATCGCCGGCCGCGGCGTGACCGCAACCGTCGAGGGGCAGACCTATGCGATCGCCAGCACCCGATATGCGCAAGAATTGATCGCGGCGCTGCCGGGCTCGTTGTTGGCGGATGCGACCCGCCTGCAATCAGAAGGGCGCACGGTGTCATGGTTGATTCAACTCGGCGTCAGGCCGGAAGCCACCGGCCTGCTGGCGTTTGGAGACCGCATCAAGCCCACGGCAAAAGTGGCGATTGATCGGTTGCATGCGCTCGGCGTGCGCTGTGTAATGCTCAGTGGCGATAACGCTGGCAGTGCGAATGCAGTGGCGAAACTATTGGGGATTGATGATGTTCGGGCTGAGGTGCTGCCCGCAGATAAGGCGCGGATTATTGGGGAGTTGCGTACAGGCGATACGCGAGCGGGCACCATCATCGCCATGGTCGGCGACGGCATCAACGACGCGCCCGCACTCGCGGCCGCCGATGTCGGCATCAGCATGTCCACCGGCACCGATGTCGCAATGCACGCCTCAAGCATTACCTTGATGCACGGCGATCCTGCACTGGTGGCCGACGCCATCGACATATCGCGCCGCACCTACGCCAAGATTCGCCAGAACCTGTTCTGGGCATTTGCTTATAACGTCATCGGTATTCCTGCCGCCGCGTTCGGCCTGCTGAACCCCATGATCGCCGGTGCAGCGATGGCATTGAGCAGCGTGAGTGTGGTGTCGAATGCGTTGTTGTTGAAGAGGTGGCGTCCGGGTAAGTGAATGGTCGATTGCCAAACTCAAGTTGCAACCTCGCGCACTTGCTCGCTTCTGGTCTAGTTGATAGACTAGACTATATTGCGACAATATTTGGGGAATAGTCATGCGCGAATATGGAATTTACGAGGCGAAGACAAAACTGCCCGATCTCATCAAACAAGTTCAGCAGGGCGAGAGGGTCACCATCACAAATCGGGGCCAACCCGTGGCGGACCTGGTTCCAAGCGCTAGCCGCGCTGCGCAACAGACACACGGGGCGATCCTGGCAATCAAAGCGATGCGTACCGCTACGATTGATCAAGCGCAATTCTCCGAGATGCGACTGCGAGGACGCCGCTGATGGTAGGCAGCTTCGTTCTGGACGCATCCGTCACAATTCGATGGGCCTTGCGAGATGGGTCGTTAGCTGATCGAGCTTATGCCGACCAGGTTCTCGATTCGCTCGATGCAGCATTCGCGACGGTCCCAGCGCTCTGGTACACAGAAACCATTCACGTATTGCGCTGCGCGGAGGACGGCGGAACGATCGGTGAATCTGCCGTGACTGGCTTCATCTACCAATTGGGAAATTTACCCATCGAACTCGACATGGCCGCTCCTTCAGGGGTGCAGTTGGCGGTTGCCGCCGTATCGAGAGAATTTCGGCTGTCTGGCTACGATGCCCAGTATCTTGAATTGGCACGTAGGCTCAGCCTGCCAATAGCAACCTTGGACAAGGATCTGCGCAAAGCCGCCAAGAAAGCTGGCGTGTCGATTTATCTCGCTCATTAACAGCGGGGCCACCACGGAACAAAAAACTGACCCGAATTGAACTAGAGGCACGTGCTGTTTGTTTCACGACTCTATACTTCAGCGGCAGTCAGACGACTTACGGCCACAACGAGTCATTCGCTTCTCCGCTCCAGTTCGCACATGAGCGGTCATTCAAATGTTGACGATCCCGTTCGTGATTAATTATGCTGGTCTGGTTTTACGGTTATCGAAATAGTTCGCAATGGGAGGGCAATGTGAGTAATTTTGTTCGAGCATGTCTGCTGACGATAGCAACTGGAGTTTGCACCGTTAACTTTACGTTTGCGCACGTCGCGCCTGAAGTTTGCAAGGGTACAGAACGAGAGTGTGCGCTGATGGCGGGTCAAAACCATATTGTAAAGAAGCTCGCATATTGGCAACCAACGTTGAAGCTGCCCCTGTCACAACGCATCGGCCCGGCGCCGTCTGAGCTGATCGATTTTCTAAGGCTAGATACCATCGCGCAGGCCATTCCGAGCAAGCCCCGTGACCCAACGCTGACACCTGAATTCATCAGTGAGGTGGCGTCCGCATTTGATGAATTGCCGCAGGCGGTCAAAAACCTGCTCACAACCAAGCTACTGGGCATTTACTTCATCGAAGATATCGGTGGAACAGGCTTCACAGATATGGTGTTCGACGCGAATGGCATTCCCGTGGCCGGCTTTGTCGTGCTCGATCCGTCCGTGTTGATGAAGCAAAAGGCTAACGACTGGGCGTCCTGGAAAGAAAACACGCCGTTCATGCCAAGTCGGGAATTCCGTCTGACGGCTGAAATTGAAACTGCCAGTCAAAACAATCGCAAGAATGCCATTCAGTACATCTTGCTACATGAACTGGCACACGTCATTTCAATCGGGGGAACTATCCACCCCAAGTGGGATATTGCTCCCAAGGACGTTCCATCATTGTCGTCGTATTCGTTCTTTCAGTTGTCCTGGAGTCGCTCGAAAGACGGCAACACTTTTGAATCACTATTTGACAAGGATTTTCCGCAGCGCAAGGATGTCGTTTACTACTTTGGCGCGCGGCTTGCGGCGGGCCAGATGTTGCGAATTTATGAGATTCTTGAACGAACCAATTTCGCGACGCTATACGGCGCAACGCGGCCGGGCGATGATTTTGCCGAAGCGTTTGTCACCTACGTGCACACGATATTATTGAAGCGACCCTTTGCGGTTCGCATTTACCAAGGCGATAAAGAAGTGAAAGTATTCGAAGCGTGTTGGGCTCAGCCTAGATGTGCGGAAAAGCGGAAACTTCTAGAGAGATTACTGGACGGTGGCGTGCCAGCAACACCATGACGGACCAATACAGTATTGCGCGGTTATGCGGCAGATAACGGCCAATTGCTGTCTTTCAACGGCATGTTCCAATTTTCCGTATAGCGGTCGCTCGCGGCCGAGCCGAAGCCCTCGATGAGCGTGGCGGCACCGGTGGCGGTGTGATCGCGCTTATGGCCGGTCTGGTCAATGAGAAACGTGGCAATCGCGCGATGGATGGTCTGCAATATCGGCGCGAGTTCTACGCTCGATCCGCTGCCCTCGACAAGTACCAGTTCATCAGTGATGCCTATTTGCAAAGGCGCCTGCGCAGCGTCTATGACGGCAAAGCGCCGCAAGACAAACTCGATAAGCTGGAAGACGATTTGTCTCCGCCTGTCACGCCGAAAGCGGACAAAAAATAGGCGCGGTGACAGACCAGCTAGAGCGGCAGTCACGAACAGCGGCTACCCAATCCATTCGTCGATAAATAAAGTGTGAGGTCGTTTGACGGTCGCATTAGCGACGCCGACCGCGCGCAACGGCGCCCACTAAGCGTCTCAGGGCGTTTTCTGCCTGTGAGCCCCGCCATTGCTAGTGCTTGCGCCAATCGTTTCAGTGTTTATGGCCAGCATTATCATCCTTCTCAATCGCTAATGGCGTGAACCGCGCTTGCCCACTGGCTTTACCAGCCAACGCAATCGAAACCACCACTTTCATATCTACGGTCGAAGCGACATTGGCGGTGCCTTTCAGTCGATTATCTCCATCGGGTACCAGTGTCACCGTGGCTTTGGTCTTTCCAGCGAGAATGGTCGCCGTGCCAGTGGCGCCGACTGTTAAAACATTCGTCCCTGCACGGTCTGTGACGAACACGACAATCGGATTTTCCTTTGCGTCAGTACTGACCTTCGCAACAACCAGTTCGAAATTATTGACTCCAGCCACGCGTACCTGACCGCCGTGGCGCGCCTTAGGAGCATCAGGCGTATCGCCGTGAGCTCGAATGGAGGGGCTGGCTAATGTTAGAAAAGTGACCGCAGTAGCAAGAATAATGGTTTGAAAATTTTTCATGGTAAGTCCTCGTCGGTGATTGTTACAGTATTAAAAACTCTCTTTTTCGTTTGCGGCCAGCAGACGCTCCAACGGCCGTTTGCCCCACAGCCAGAACATTAGCGGGGTGAGCAGCGTATCTAGCAGCGTCGAACTGATGAGACCGCCGAAGATCACCACAGCCACCGGGTGCAGCACTTCCTTACCCGGTGCGTCGGCGGAGAGCATCAGTGGAAGCAATGCGAAGGCCGCTACCAGCGCCGTCATCAGCAC
>JANNRY010000466.1:0-2685 GCA_031401935.1 Betaproteobacteria bacterium
GAAAACGGCAAACTGACCGGCGTGACGTTTGAAGTGGTCGAAGCGAAATACGATGACCAAGGAAAACGTTCGCTGGTGCCCTCTGGGACAGCGGATGTGGATGTGCCCTGTGACGATGTGCTCGTTGCCATTGGCCAGGAAAATTCATTTCCGTGGATTGAGCGCGACGCAGGCATTGAATTCGACAAATGGGGCATGCCGGTCGTTAACAAGGAGACCATGCAGGCGAGTTTGCCGAAAGTATTTTTCGGTGGCGACGCCGCGTTCGGACCCAAGAATATTATCTGGGCCGTCGCGCATGGCCATGACGCCGCGATCTCCATCGACAAGTTTTGCCAGCTGGAGGATGTCGCGGTGCGCCCGCCACCAATGATGAATCTGCTCAGCCAGAAAATGGGCATTCACGAGTGGAGCTACGACAACGCCATCACAGGCGACTTACGCTACAAAGTGCCGTTGAAGGATGTCTCCATCGCGCTCAAAAACATCCGCGTGGAAGTCGAACTCGGTTTCGACGCAAAGCTGGGCTACAAGGAAGCGCAGCGCTGCCTCAATTGCGATGTGCAAACGGTCTTCAACACCGCACAGTGCATCGAATGCGATGCCTGTGTCGATATTTGCCCGATGGATTGCATCACATTCACAGCGGATGGGGAAGAAAGTGAATTACGGGCGCGCTTGACAGCCCCAGCGCTGAATCTCAGTCAGGATTTATACATCGCAGGTGGATTGAAAACTGGCCGCATCATGGCCAAGGACGAGGATGTCTGTCTGCATTGTGGTTTGTGTGCTGAGCGCTGCCCGACCGGTGCATGGGACATGCAAAAATCATTGATCGAAATGACGCACGCTGGAAGTAGACCACGACCTCAATTTGAAAAAATGGCGGAGGCCGCAGAATGAGCAAGCATGCAATCACCGCTGTAAACGACTTCGTCATCAAGTTCGCCAACGTCAATGGTTCCGGCTCGGCATCGGCCAATACCTTATTCGCGAAGTCAATATTGCGCATGGGTGTGCCGGTGTCGCCGCGCAATATTTTCCCGTCCAATATTCAGGGGCTGCCGACCTGGTATGAAGTTCGCGTGACCGAAGACGGCTATCTGGCGCGACGCGGTGGCTGCGACTTCATGGTGGCAATGAATCCGCAGACCTGGGACAAGGATGTCGCCGAAATCGAAACCGGCGGCTATCTGTTTTACGATTCGACCAGGCAAATGCCGCAGTCGAAATTTCGTGACGATATCAACGTGATCGGCATGCCGCTCACCGAAATCGTGAACGGTGCGTATACCGATCCGCGCCAGCGCCAGCTATTCAAAAATATTATTTATGTCGGCGCATTGTCGGCATTGCTCGATGTGGAAGTGGCCGTGGTCGAACAACTCATCGCCGAGCAATACAAAGGCAAGGAAAAACTGCTGCCGCCGAATATCGCCGCACTGCACATGGGCCGTGATTATGCGTTAGCACATCTCGACTGCAACATCGGCTTGAAAGTAAAACGGGCCGACAAGGTAGGCGACCAAATCTTCGTGGAGGGCAATAGCGCGGCGGCATTGGGCGCGGTGTACGGTGGCGCGACGGTCGCGGCGTGGTATCCGATTACGCCCTCTTCTTCTCTTGCCGAAGCGTTTGCCAAACACTGCAAAAAATTTCGCACGGCAGAAGATGGCAAAGCGCGCTACGCCATCGTTCAGGCCGAAGATGAACTCGCCTCGATCGGCATGGTGATCGGCGCGGCGTGGAATGGTGCCCGCGCGTTTACGGCAACGTCCGGCCCGGGAATCTCGCTGATGCAGGAATTTCTCGGCCTCGCTTATTTTGCGGAAATTCCGTCGGTGATATTTGATGTCCAACGCGCGGGCCCATCCACCGGCATGCCAACGCGAACGCAGCAATCGGATGTGTTGAGCTGCGCCTATGCATCGCACGGCGATACCAAACACGTGTTGCTATTTCCCGAGGACCCGTACGAATGTTTCACGTTTGGTGCTGAAGCGTTCGATCTGGCGGATCGTTTGCAAACGCCAATTTTTGTCATGCTTGATCTCGATATCGGCATGAACGAACGTTTGTGCAGACCGTTCGATTGGGATGACACGCGCCAAATGGATCGCGGCAAAGTAATGACGGCCGAGATGCTCGATGCGGGCAAGGATTTTGGTCGTTATCTCGATGTGGATGCTGATGGCATCCCCTATCGCACCTATCCCGGCACTCACCCCACCAAGGGCAGCTATTTCACCCGTGGTACCAGCCGCGACCGGTATGCGCGCTATACCGAGGAAGGCGGCGCCTATGTCGACAACATGCAGCGCCTGCTGCGCAAATTCGAAACTGCCAAAGACAAAGTGCCCAAGCCAATCATTCGCAAAGCCGCACATGCGACAAAATTCGGCGTGCTCTATTACGGCTCCACCAGCCCGGCGATGCATGAAGCGCTGGATTTGCTCAATGAAGCCGGCCTGCACTTGGATGCGATGCGCTTGCGGGCATTTCCGTTTGCCGACGAAGTACTGGAATTTATTGCCGCACATGACGATCTTTTCGTCGTCGAGCAAAATCGCGACGCGCAGCTACGCACACTGCTGATCAACGAAGGCGCAATCGATCCAGCCGTGCTTACGCCGGTGTTGCATTACGATGGCACGCCGATCACGGCGCGCTTTATCGCCAACGAAA
>JANNRY010000467.1:0-14374 GCA_031401935.1 Betaproteobacteria bacterium
GACATTCTCGTCACCAAGAAAGGCAACACCAATCTGACGGAGTCATGTCCGAAGTCGGTGTAGGATGTGGAGGCGTTGACTTGCGAGTGAAACGTGAGCGTGGCAATTGAGAAACACGTTTTTTCGTCGTTCCCGCGAAGGCGGGAATCCAGCGCCGTTTGGTGGAAGTCACTGGGTCCCCGCGTGCGCGAGGACGACGGCAGTGGGGAGTTCAATATCGCTTCAGTTGGCCGCAGGTGAAGCAATCACAAATGCCTGAAATTATCATCATCGGTGCCGGCCCCGTCGGCGCCACCTTCGCGTTGCTCGCAAAGCGGCAGGGTCTCAACGTCTCTTTGATGGAAGCCCGCGAAGGTCCGTCTCGCGAAACGCGTTCACTCGCACTCTCGCACGGCAGCCGCGACATTCTCGGCGCAGCCAACGTTTGGAATGCAAACCTGAGCGCGACAGAAATTCACGCCATTCACACTTCGCAAAAGGGTGGCTTCGGACGCTCGCTGATCACACGCGAAGATGGCGGTGTTCCCGCGCTGGGTTATGTGCTGTCTTATGCGGACTTGCAAACCGCGCTCGACGAACAGCTTGAGCAGCAACAAATTGAAGTCCTTCGTGGCGCTGTGGTCACAGCTTTTGAACAGCAGGGCGATCACGTCGATGTTCGCTTCACACAGGCAGGTAGCGAGCACTTTCGCGAAGCCGTTGTGGTGGTGCTGGCCGATGGCGGGGCCAATCTCGGTAAGGTTCCCGCAATTTCGATCACTGAGAAAGACTACGGCCAATCGGCGCTGCTGGGCCATATCGAAACCGATTCGCCGCATCGCGGTACGGCGTATGAACGCTTCACGCCGGAGGGGCCTGCTGCATTGTTGCCGCATGGAGGCGCGAAGGATTATTCGATGGTGTGGGTGTCATCGCCCGCACGAATTGATGCCTTGAAGGTGCTGGACGATGCCGCATTTCTGGCCGCGTTCCAGCAGCATTTCGGCCATCGGGCTGGAAATTTTAAATCTATCGTTGGGCGTCGCAGTTACCCGCTGCGATTGCGTACGGTGTCGTCGCGCGTTGCTGGTGGCATCGCCGTGATCGGCAATGCTGCGCAGGCGCTGCATCCGGTGGCAGGCCAAGGTTTTAATTTGGGTCTGCGCGACGCGAACGACCTCGCGCGTTTGCTCGCGGATGCGCAGCGTGAACGAATTAGCGAATCAAGTTTCTCTGACGCACTGAAGAAATATGATCTCAGTCGCAACACCGACGTCGAACGCAGTGTTGGCTTCACTGATTTTCTCGTCGGCGCGTTTTCAAATGATCATCTCGCCACGCGCGTGCCGCGCGGGTTAGCGCTTGCTGCTGTTGACATGCTGCCGTTTGCACGGCGCGCATTGGCCAAGCGCATGTTGTTCGGTGCGTTGAAATGAGTGCGCGTTTGGTGGTTGTTGGCGGCGGCCCGGTCGGGCTCGCATTTGCCCTCGCCGCATCGCGCCTCGCGAACGTTGATGTTACGGTCGTTGAACGCAGCACAGCACCCATGGCCGCACCGGCATCAACGGCAACATTTGATCATCGCGTCTACGCACTATCGCCGACCTCGCTTGATTTTCTTGCCGACCTCGGCGCCTCGCCCGAACCCGCACGCGCGGCCAAGGTACGCGCCATGCAAGTGTGGGGTGATGACGCGAACAGAAATGCCCATCTTGACCTTGCGCAGGGCCAGCCGATTGCCACGATTGTCGAGCATGCCGCGTTGATGTTTGCCCTTGAGCAGGCAATTGCCCGCAATGACCGCATACACATGCGTCGCGGCACGGCACCAAAGGCGATGCATGCTGTGGGCAATCAGCACGAGCTGGAAATGGCCGATGGCAGCACGCTGCGCGCCGATTTTCTTATCGGTGCCGACGGCAGTCGTTCGCAGATTCGTGAACGGGCGGGTATTTCTGCAGTCACGAAGGATTATGAGAGCGACGGCATCGTCGCTAATTTTCACACCGAGTTTCCACATGGCGACGTTGCGCGACAATGGTTCGCGAATGATTCCGTGCTGGCGTATCTGCCATTGCCGCAGCAACAGATTTCGATCGTGTGGTCGGTTTTGAGGGCGAAATCAGCTGCGCTGAAAGAAATCGATGACGATCAGTTTTGTGCCGCCGTCGCTTCTGCCGGATACAACGCACTTGGCAAGCTAACTCTCGCTTCACCCATTGCGCGCTTCCCGCTCGCGCGCGTGACGGCGCAGCATTGGACGGTGCCGGGGCTGGCTTTGATGGGCGATGCGGCGCATGCCGTTCATCCGCTCGCAGGGCAAGGCGTGAATCTGGGGTTCAGTGATGCCCGTACCTTGTATGAGATCTTGCGTGAACGTTCCAAATTTTCTGCGATAGGCGATCCGCTGGTGTTACGCAAATATGAACGTGCGCGCCGCGAAGCAACGCTTGCGCTGAGTCAGGTCACCGACAAACTCCGCGCGCTGTACATGAGTGATGCAAAAGCGGCGGGGTGGGTGCGCAATGAAGGGCTCACGTTGCTTAACCGTCTGCCGCAAGCCAAGGCGATGTTAATCAACTACGCTATCGGCTAAAATTCGGGCTCAATTTGGTGGGCAGACGGGAACCAACGTTGCAGCCGCTGTTCCTAATCAACACAGAAACTCAAAATCAGCATCAATCTCAGGAAAACGCCGTGAAACTCATCAAGAGTCTTGTTCTATCCACGCTAACCGTTTTTGCGGTTGCGGCAACCGCCAACGAATCGGTCAAGTCAGAGCTGGCAAAGAAATATCCGGAAGTGAAGGCCGAACGCATCACCAAAACCACCTACGGCAATCTGTTTGAAGTGTTTACCGGTGGCGAGATTATTTATACCGACGAGAAAGTAACGTTCCTGCTGCTCGGCACTTTGGTGGATGCGCAGACGAGGACCAATGTCAGTGAAGCGCGTCTCCAGAAGCTCAACATTATCAACTTCAACGATTTGCCGTTCGATCAGGCGATCAAGCTGGTGCGTGGCAATGGCAGCCGCCGCATGGCGATTTTTGAAGACCCCAATTGCGGTTACTGCAAAAAATTTGAGCAGGATGTGAACAGCATGGACAACATCACTGCGTATATTTTTGCCTATCCGATCCTGGCGCAAGATTCGATCGATAAATCCAAAGCGGTCTGGTGCTCGCCTGACCGGTTGAAGGCCTGGCAGGATTTGATGCTGCGAGAGAAACCACCGACTGCCAAGGGCACATGCGATACGCCAATCGACAAGGTGCTGGCACTTGGTCGGAAAATGGGTGTGACTGGCACGCCGACGACATTTTTTGAAGACGGTGAACGCATCTCCGGGGCGCTGCCAAAAGATCGGATTGAAGCCAAGCTGGTGGCGGCGAAAGCTGGCCCTGCAGTTGAGGCGAAGCGATAGGATCGTGGCGTAACAGGAATGAAAAAGGCCGCGAAGTGCGGCCTTTTTTTCGTGTCAATATTTTATTGCTACGGCGTTTTTGTCGGCATGGCCTTTGGGTCGTAACCCTTAGGCAGCAACACCCACATCCGCCCCTGCTGCTTCATCTTGCCCGCTTGCGACCCGGCGCTGTCGCCGAATCCCCAGTAGAAATCCGCGCGTACCGCACCGTTGATCGCACCACCTGTATCCTGCGCCACCATCAATCGGTTCAGCGCCATTTTTGTATTGGGGAACGTTGTCGAGAGAAAGACGGGTACGCCGAGAGGCACAACGCGTTGATCGACCGCGATACTGCGTTCACCCGTTAACGGTACGCCCAGCGTGCCAATCGGGCCGCTCAGATCATTCGGCAATTGCTTGAAAAAAACGTAGCTTGCATTGATGTTCATGAATTGCTGAATTTTGGCTGGATTGCGGGCCGCCCACGCCTTGATTCCCTGCATCGAGGCGTGCTCAGCCTTGATCTGACTGCGACGAATCAATGCGCCGCCGAGCGACCGAAATGGATGTCCGTTTTGGTCCGCGTAACCCACGCGCATGCGGGAGCCATCGGGCAACAGAATTTGTCCCGACCCCTGAATTTGCAGAAAAAACAATTCCACTGCATCGTCCACCCACACAAGCTCCAGCCCTTTGAGTGGCTCGCCACTGGATTCGATTTCGCTACGTGCAAAATACGGCACCAGTTTGTTGCCAACCACCCGGCCACGCAATCGCTTGAATTTGAGGTCTGGATAGACGTCGCTCAAATCGACCGACACCAAATCCTGCGGTTGCGAGTAGATTGGGTATTTGAAAATCTCGGTACGCACGCGCGAGCCGCGCAACTGGGGTTCGTAATAGCCAGTCACCAATCCGGTTGTGGTGTCGTCGGCATTGACGACTTTGAATGGCGCGAAGTTGTCCTGAAAGTATCGGCGGATGGATTCCGGGCGCGCTTTTGGCGGTACGGCAACGCCCGCTGCGCAAACAGCGCTCCACTCGGTTCTGGTTGCCAATATCTGGCAGCTTTGTAAAAACGCAGCGAGCGCGTCAGTGGGATCGTCCGTATTCCAGTTCGGTAGGGTATCCCAAGATGTGGGTTCAAGATGGCCGCGCTCGGGTTCTGGCGTGGCGGGTTCGGGCGGCAGTGCGGATGAAAGTGGATCGGGCGATATAGCGACAGGTGCAGTCGCAATTGGAGCCGTACAAACGGTGCATATCTCGCACACTGCGCATTTGGCTGTCGGTGCTGGTGGTAAAGGTGGGTTGCTCGCGCAGCTTGTCAGCAAGGCGACGCCTGCGATCAAGATGGAAATGCGAAAATGCGCTTGGTGCGTATGGTTAAAGCGGGGCATCATATTTTGCGTCTGTCTCATCGTGCCGCGAGTATAGCAATCGCGTTGCGCAGTGCCATTTGGTGGCATCGCTTTAGAATACGGTTCAACCGCAATGATTGGAGAAACAAATGGCGTGGGTATTTGCTCAGGTATTTCTAGCGTTCGCACTGGCGGTGTTTATCGTCTGGTGGACGTTTCCGAAAAGCAAGAAACCGAAACCGCCTGAAAGCGCGCCGCAAGACGCTGGCGATAAACGCAAGCCCTAATGCAGTACGCGTGGCACCGAGAGTGTGAATTCCGGTATCACGGCATCGAATTTGGTGCCGTCTTCGGCAATCATTTGATAAGTGCCACGCATCGTGCCGACCATCGTGCTCAATGACGAACCGGACGTGTATTCGTAGGATGCGCCCGGCAGGATTGTCGGTTGTTCGCCGACCACGCCCATGCCGCGCACTTCCTGTACCTGATTGTCCGAGTCAGTGATGATCCAGTGACGGCTAATCACTTTGGCTGACACCTGACCGGTGTTAAAAATACGGATTGCATACGCAAAAACGTACTGGTCGTTGTCTTCATCCGACTGCTCGGGAAGATAAAACGCCTGCGCAGTGACGTCGATTGCGTATTTTTTTGGCTCACTCATTGGCGAATGCTAACACGCTAAAATAGCCATATTCCTGAAAGAGTTTCCATGACTTTTCGCCTTGCCCCCTCGATCCTTTCCGCTGATTTTGCCAGCCTCGGCGAAGAAGTGCGCGCCGTCATTGCCGCCGGTGCAGATGTCATCCATTTCGATGTGATGGACAATCATTTTGTACCTAATCTCACCATCGGGCCGATGGTATGTGAGGCGTTGCGTCCACATAGCAAACGCGCAGATGGCAGCAAGATTCCAATCGACGTTCACTTGATGGTAAAGCCGGTGGATCGGATCGTGCCTGATTTCGCCAAGGCGGGTGCTGACATCATCAGCTTTCATCCAGAGGCGTCCGACCACCTCGACCGTACGCTGGGGCTGATCCGTGAAAATGGCTGCAAGGCAGGGCTGGTATTCAATCCGGCCACGTCCCTCAGCTACCTCGACTACGTGATGGATAAAGTTGATCTCATCCTCATCATGTCGGTCAACCCGGGCTTCGGCGGGCAAAAATTCATTCCGTCGGCATTGGCGAAATTGACTGAGGCAAAAAAACGCATCGCCGCTGAAGTGGCCAAGTCGGGGCGAGAGATTTGGCTGGAAGTCGATGGCGGCGTGAAGACCGACAATATTGCCGAGATCGCGCGCGCGGGTGCTGATACTTTTGTCGCTGGCTCGGCGATTTTTGGGCAGTCGGATTATTTGGCAACGATCAACGCGATGCGTGGTGAATTAGCAAAGGTTTGTGCATGACGACTGATGTAGAAGTGCTAGACTCCAGCGCTGGCGCGGCTTCTGGCGGCATTGCCTTGGAAATGCCCGTCGATACTGGCTCGCAGGCCGACGCCCCTGAAGGCACGGAAGTCGTGGCGAAGAAGCCGAAATTTCGAGCAAAGCCAAAATTCAGCTTTCCCATTCCACTCAAGGCGGTGTTGCTCGATCTCGATGGCACGCTGCTTGATACCGTTGGCGATATCGCTGCTGCGGCAAACATGATGCGTGCGTCGTTTGGATTCGCGCCGCTCGATCCCGCGTTGATCAAAACTTACGTCGGCAAAGGCATTGCTAATCTGGTTGCCAAGACCCTCAAGGATGCTGTCGGCGAAGTTGGCCCCACAGCGCTGAAAGTGGCTGTTGCCAATTTTGAGCGGCAATACGAAAAGTGTTTTAGCGAAACATCGATCCCGTTTCCCGGCGTGGTTGATGGGCTCAATGCCTTGCGGGATAAAGGTTTCCGTTTGGCGTGCGTGACCAACAAAGCCGAAAAATTCACCCTACCGCTGCTCGAGAAATCCGGCCTGAGCCAATATTTCGAACTCACGCTCTCCGGTGATTCCCTGCCTGAAAAGAAACCACATCCGCTACCGCTGCGACACGCGGCAAAGTTTTTTGAATGCGCCACCGCTGAGTTGCTGATGATCGGCGACTCAGTGAACGATGCCGAGGCGGCACGCGCGGCGGGCTGTCCGGTGTTTATTGTTCCATATGGCTACAACGAAGGTCAGGAGCTGCGCGGGCTGGATTGCGATGTATTTATCGACGATGTTCCCGCAGCGCTAAAATTTGTTAAGCTAGTGCCTCGGCAATAATTTCTCCCCAATTCAACATGACTTTCAGCAAACAGGTTTGGACGTGGCGATGGCATAACTGGCGCTAAGTAATTAGCTGCCGCTGTTTTGCGACGTCCACTTCAACTTTTTGCTGAAAAATCATGAACGAAAATCAATTCGCGGCACTTGCCGCGCAGGGCTACAACCGAATCCCCGTCACGCTTGAGACCTTCGCGGACCTGGATACGCCGCTGTCCATTTACCTCAAGTTGGCCAACAAACCGTTTTCTTATCTGCTCGAATCCGTCATTGGCGGCGAACGCTTTGGTCGTTACTCGATCATCGGCTTGCCCGCGCACGAATGGCTGCGCGTAAAGGGCAAGGAATGCGCCATCGTGCGGGCCAAAGTCGGGGGGCAGACCGAAACGCTGGAGCATGTTTTCGTCAAAGACCCGTTAGTGTTTGTCGAAAAATACCGCAAGCGTTTTAATGCCGCGCCGATTGAAGGGGCGCTCCGATTTGCAGGCGGGCTGGCAGGCTATTTTGGTTACGACACCGTGCGCTACATCGAGCACAAGCTGGAGCTTGATGAGCACGCGCTGAAAAAAGATGTGCTCGGCACGCCCGATATTTTATTGATGTTGTCGGACGAATTAGCGGTCGTGGATAACCTCTCCGGCAAGCTGCACTTGATTGTGTACGCCGATCCCATCAAGCCAAATGCGTTCATCAATGCGCAGCGCCGTTTAACCGAGTTGCGCCTGGGGTTGCGGCAACACGCGCCACTGCCCGTGTATGTGCCGGGTGCGGCAGCGAGCGAACCCAAATCTGAAATTGGCAAGGACGCATTTCTGAAAGCGGTGGCAAAGTGCAAGCAGTACATCGTCGATGGCGACATCATGCAGGTGCAGATATCGCAGCGCATTTCGCAGCCGTTCGATGCGCCGCCGATCAATCTTTATCGGGCACTGCGCTCCATCAATCCATCGCCCTACATGTTTTATTTCGACATGGGTGATTTTCATATCATCGGCGCATCGCCGGAAATCCTGGTGCGGCAGGAAGGCAGCAAAGTAACGGTTCGGCCCATCGCAGGTACGCGTAAACGCGGCGACACGCCTGAACACGATCTGGCGCTTGAAGCTGAATTGAAGAACGATCCCAAAGAGTTGGCGGAGCATTTGATGCTGATCGATTTGGGCCGCAACGATCTTGGCCGCATCGCAAAAACCGGTAGCGTGAAAGTGACGGAACAAATGGTGGTCGAGCGTTATTCGCATGTGATGCATCTGGTCTCGAACGTCGACGGTGAAATTCGTGAGGATGTGGGGCCCATCGATCTACTGCGCGCAACTTTTCCTGCGGGCACCGTTGCGGGTACGCCGAAAGTACGGGCGATGGAAATCATTGACGAACTTGAGCCGAGCAAACGCGGCGTTTATGCGGGAGCGGCAGGTTATCTTGGCTTCAACGGCAATATGGATCTGGCGATAGCGATTCGCACCGGCGTGGTCAAAGACGGTACGCTCTACGTGCAGGCGGCAGCAGGAATCGTCGCAGATTCTGTGCCCGAACTGGAGTGGCAGGAAACCGAAAACAAGGCACGGGCCTTGTTGCGCGCCGCTGAAATGGTATCGCTCGGCATCGACACTAACGCGTCATGAGGAGCGAAAAATGTTACTCATGATCGATAACTACGATAGCTTCACCTTCAACCTCGTCCAGTACTTCGGCGAACTTGGCGAAGAGGTTGTCGTCAAGCGAAACGATGAAATTTCGCTGGCTGATATTGAAAAATTCGCACCGGCGCGCATCGTGATTTCGCCCGGCCCATGTTCACCGATGGAGGCAGGGATTTCCGTGCCGACCGTTGAAAAGTTCGCGGGCAAAATCCCGATTCTCGGTGTGTGTTTGGGACACCAAAGCATTGGGCAGGCATTCGGCGGCAGAGTGGTGCACGCGAAAACGCTGATGCACGGTAAAACTTCGCAGATGACGCATACGGGCGCTGGTGTGTTCGCAAATTTGCCGTCGCCATTTCGAATTACCCGCTACCACTCACTCGTCATTGAGCGTGAAACCTGTCCCGATTGCCTTGAGGTGACCGCCTGGACAGACGACGGCGAGATCATGGGTGTTCGACACAAGACGCTTGCCGTGGAAGGCGTGCAGTTTCATCCTGAATCGATCATGACTGAACATGGTCATGCGTTATTGAAAAATTTTCTAAGCATGAAGGTGTAAACATGTTTACAGCACAGGAAGCCATCAGCCGTCTCTCGGATAAACGCGAGATTTTTTTCGATGAAATGGTCGATTTGTTTCGGCAGGTGATGGAGGGAAAAGTCACACCAGTGCAGTTGTCGGCCATTCTGATGGGCTTGCATGTGAAATCCGAGACGGTATCGGAAATCGCGGCAGCAGCGAAGGTGATGCGCGAATTCGCCACCAAGGTTGATGTTGGCGATTTACCGAATCTTGTGGACACGTGCGGCACTGGTGGCGACAAAGCGCACACCTTCAATATTTCCACTGCGGCCGCGTTTGTCGCAGCGGCGGCGGGTGCGAAAGTCGCCAAGCACGGCGGGCGATCAGTCTCATCACAATCCGGTAGTGCTGACGTGCTGGAAGTGCTGGGCGTGAATGTGAATCTCTCGCCCGCGCAGGTCGCGGAGTCGATCAAACAGATTGGATTGGGGTTCATGTTCGCGCCGATTCATCATCCGGCGATGAAGTACGCCGCGCCGATCAGAAAAGAACTGGGCATGCGCACGATCCTTAATATCCTTGGACCGTTGACGAACCCGGCCGGTGCACCGAATCAGGTGATGGGCGTGTTTCATAGCGATCTGGTGGGCATACAGGCGCGAGTACTCAAGGAGCTCGGCTCAAAGCATGTGATGGTGGTGCACGGCGCAGACGGGCTGGACGAAATTACGGTTTCCGGCCCGACGCTGGTGGCGGAACTCAAACACGGCTTTGTCACAGAGTTCAAGATCGAACCCAAGCAGTTCGGGCTCGATATTGCGCCCATCGAAACCATTAAAGCAAAGGACAAAGAAGCATCGAAGGACATGGTGTTGTCGGTGTTGGACAATCAATCCGGCCCGGCCAAAGATATTGTGATGCTCAATGCCGGTGCCGCGATATACGTCGCCGGTCTCGCAAATGATTTGTGGGGCGGCGTGACCAAAGCGCGTGAAATGATTGAATCCGGGAAAGCGCGGACAAAGCTGGACGCCCTGGTGAAATTCACATCGGCCTTGTCTGCAGCATGAGCATCATTAAACACGCGTCTGTGAACGCTGAATCGGAATAACTGCGCATGTCGGACATTCTGCAAAAAATTCTTGCGACCAAGCGTCGTGAGGTCGCTGATGCAAAGGCCTTGCGGCCTTTGGCCGAACTTGAACTGCGTGCCCGCGTGCTGCCGCCGACACGGGATTTTGTGGGTGCAATTCGTGCCAAACGCGCTGCAGGCAAGTCGGCGGTGATTGCTGAAATAAAGAAGGCCAGCCCAAGTGCGGGCGTCTTTCGGTCAGGACTTACCGGCGCTGGGGCAACGTTCGATCCAGGCAGTTTCGCGCAGACCTATCAAGCGCATGGTGCCGCTTGCCTTTCGGTACTGACTGATCGGCAGTATTTTCAGGGTTCAACTGAAGATTTGGTGGCGGCCAGGTCGGCTTGCCGGTTACCAGTGCTGCGCAAGGATTTTATTGTTGACCCCTACCAAATCGTTGAAGCGCGTGCCATGGGGGCAGACGCGGTGCTTTTTATCATGGGCGCAGTCCCAATCGAACAGTTCCAGGAATGGGAGACGCTTGCTCAGTCTTATGGCTTGAGCGTGTTGGCCGAGTCGCATTTTGAGTCCGAGCTTCAGCAGGCATTGACGCTTAAAACGCCGTTAATTGGTGTTAATAATCGTGATCTTACACAATTTACAACCAACATAGACACTACGTTGACGCTGCAACAGCACATTCCCCCCGAGAAAATTTTGGTCACCGAGAGCGGCATCGCCGATGCAGGCACGGTAAGGAGAATGCTGGCAGCCGGTGTGGGGACTTTCCTCGTCGGCGGTGCGCTGATGGAGTCGATTGATCCCGGCGCAGCCCTTGCAGCGTTGTTCAGAAACACACTTTTATGACTCGCCAATGACGACGCAGAGTTATGCAAATGAGATTTTAGCGCATGTTGCGCAAACGCAACATGGTGCATGCGGTGTGCCATATTTCACAGTGAGCACTTGAGCAAGCGCGCCAAATTTGGCAATATGACGGCAGCTTCTCAAAAGATTTTGGCAATACGATTGTGGGAGAAGTTGCTAGGTGAGTGTTAGTCAGTGATGCATAACACGTAGTTAGCACGTTCAGCCCCATGAGGTTTGTGTGTTTCTAAAGAATTAAAAAGCCTCAACTTAACCCCTAAGGAGATTTGTGATGAACAAGAAATTGATCGCCCTCGCTGTCGCTGGCGCAACATTCGCCCCAGTTGTCATGGCGCAAACGGCTAACCCCGTGACCCTCTACGGTCGCGCGTGGATCATGGTCAACAGCATTAAAGCAGCCGGCACCGGCACAACAAGCTTGGGCACCCGCACCACGGTGGTGGACGAGTCATCGCTGATCGGAATTCGTGGTACTGAAGACCTTGGCGGCGGTCTGAAGGCTTTTTTCCAAGTCGAATCTTCGGCACCAATTGAATCTGGCGCTGCGACCGGCGTGTTCGGTAGCCGCAACAGTGGCGTCGGTCTCCAAGGCGGTTTCGGTACCATCGTCCTCGGCAAATGGGACAGCCCCTTCAAGCTCTCCGCAATTTTTGTT
This sequence comes from Betaproteobacteria bacterium, assembly GCA_031401935.1. GTDB lineage: Bacteria > Pseudomonadota > Gammaproteobacteria > Burkholderiales > Usitatibacteraceae > UKL13-2. The sequence goes on from JANNRY010000467.1 coordinate 11,780, forward strand.
GATCCGTTTGGTCAAAATACTATCGGCAATCAGTTGTCGATCATCAACACGGGTGATTTCAACCGTCGCGAAAACAATATGATTCAATACTGGTCGCCAAATATTAATGGCTTCTCGGCTCGCCTGATGTACGGCGCGAACGAAGGTAAAACTGCGACGGCGAACCCGAATTCAACCAGCATTAGCCTCGACTACGCAGCGGGCCCATTCCGTATCAACTATGCCAACGAACAGCATAAAGACACGCGCGGTAACGTCGTCACTGGCGGCGTGAAAGAAAAGGGTCAAAATCTTTCAGCTACTTTCGTTTTTGGCGCGTTTAAACTCGGCGTCCTGACACAGAAATTTGACTCCACCGGTCGCGTTGATCGCAAAGCCAGCATGGCAGCGCTCACCTACACAACCGGTAAGAGCGATTTCATGATCACCGGCGGCCAGAATAAAGATGGCGGCGTAACGGGGGTTGCACTTCAACCAAAAAGCAAAATGGCAGCAGTTGGATACAACTACAACTTCTCCAAGAGAACAACATTCATGGCTCGTTATGCTTCGCTCGTGAACAACAGCGCGTCGAACAATGCAATGAATGCCTCGGGACTGCCAGCATTTACCGGCAACAATGATCCGAAGGGCTTTGGTGCAGGTCTGCGCCACACGTTCTAAACAGTTTGATTTGAAACTGCAAAAAACGGGCGCCTTTGGGTGCCCGTTTTTTTTCCGGGAAAACGATGAATTTGCGTGACCGTCTCATTTGCGAAATAGATACCGGCATTAGAACCGTGTTTGCAAAAGCACGTGCCGGGCGACCTCAGCCGCTACCTGATTCTTCATCCCACGCGGCAACGGCTGCGGCACCGACCAACGTTGCTGTTAAAGAATCAATCCGACTAATGCGCGTGAACCATTGCGGTGAGGTGTGTGCTCAGGCGCTATACCAGGGTCAGGCGTTGGTCGCAAAAGGGGATCAGACGCGAAAACTATTACTTACCGCGGCAAAAGAAGAGCACGACCACCTCGCTTGGTGTGAAAGCCGCTTGTCTGAGCTGGGTGGCCGAAAGAGCCAGCTGAGCCCTCTCTTTTATGCCGGTGCATTCGGTATGGGGATAGTTTCCGGATTATTGGGTGATAAATGGAGCATGGGATTTTTGGTCGAGACCGAGCGGCAGGTGGAAGCGCACCTGCACGATCATTTGGGACGAATTTCGCCAGACGATGCGGGCAGTCGCGCCATTCTTGAGGCCATGCGTGAAGACGAGATCCGTCACGGACAAGCTGGCGCGCAACACGGCGCAAACGCGTTGCCATCGCCTGCCAAGGCAGCGATGTCCTTGTTTTCGACCGTGATGACGCGGTCCACTTACTGGGTTTGACGAAACCCAATCGGCTATTTATTGGCTGGCTCTTGGCGGATTTCAAAGTCGTGGGTAATGCGTGCTGTTTTTGCCAACATTGCCGATGCCGAACAATAGACTTCGGCGGAGAGTTTGACGGCTCGCTCGACTTTGGCAGGATTCAAATCCGTGCCGGTCACGATGAAATGAAAATGTATTGTAGTAAAGACCTTTGGGTCAGTGGGCGCTCGCTCAGCGTGAAGCTCAACCACACAGTCCGTTACTGGTTCGCGACCCTTCTTGAGGATGTGAACGACGTCGTAAGCGCTGCAAGCACCGGTCCCAATCAAGACCATTTCCATCGGTCGTGGGCCGAGATTTCGTCCGCCTGCGTCGGGCGCACCATCCATGACCATCGCATGTCCGCTCTCGGTTTCACCCAAAAAAGCGACGTTTTCAATCCATTTAATTCGAGCTTTCAAGCTGCCTCCATAAGATTTGCCAAGTATATCGAACGTGGCGGCGAGGCGGCACGCACACAAGTGTTTAGAGACGCAATTGACAGCGAGTGCTTGAACTTATTATAATTATGAGTTCTGCCAAGTACCCCCCGTTTGCTTGGCGATAAGGATTGTTGCCCTTGCTGTCTGTGCCCTGAGTGGGTGTCCAAACAGTCAGGCTCCCAACAAATCATTTACAAGCATCCGGTCCGTCGCCAAGTTTTAGTGACAAACGCGGCGGCAACATACAAGTGAGTACAGCAATGAAAACATTTTCTGCAAAGCCACATGAAGTAATTCATGACTGGCTCCACGTCGATGCAACCGACAAAGTATTGGGTCGCCTCGCCGCCGCTGTTGCGCTGCGTTTGCGCGGTAAGCATAAGCCCGAATACACCCCGCACGTTGATACCGGTGATTTTATTATCGTCACCAACGTGGAAAAATTACGCGTCACTGGCAACAAAGGCGAGCAAAAGACCTATTTCCGCCATACCGGTTATCCCGGCGGTATTTATGAAACCAATTTCAACAAGCTCCAGCAAAAGCACCCAGCACGCGTGCTCGAAAAGGCCGTTAAAGGGATGCTGCCAAAAGGTCCACTCGGCTACGCAATGATCAAGAAGCTGAAAGTGTATGCAGGCAGCGCGCATCCACACAGCGCCCAGCAACCCAAAGAACTCACGATCCAAGCCTAAGGAATAGCGAACATGGTCGGTAAATATCATTACGGAACGGGTCGTCGCAAGAGCGCGGTCGCTCGT
>JANNRY010000468.1:0-8406 GCA_031401935.1 Betaproteobacteria bacterium
GCAACGAATATCGTCAATCACCGCGATGCCAATGGTGCATTCAAGTCGCGCGCTGCATTGAAGTCGGTGCCGCGTTTGGGCGATAAAGCGTTTGAGCAATGTGCAGGTTTTCTGCGTGTCAGCAACGGCGACAATCCGCTCGATGCGTCATCGGTACATCCGGAAGCGTACCCGGTCGTCGAGAAAATCCTCGCCGATATTCAAAAGGACGTGAAAACCGTGATGGGCGATAGCAACTTGCTCAAATCACTGCACGCGGAAAAGTACGTCGATGCGCGGTTTGGCCTGCCGACCGTGACCGACATCCTGAAAGAGCTGGAAAAGCCGGGACGCGATCCGAGGCCCGAATTCAAAACAGCGACCTTTCAGGAGGGTGTCGAAACACTGCGCGATCTGCAGCCGGGGATGATTCTTGAGGGTGTCATTACCAACGTCGCCGCATTTGGCGCGTTTGTCGATATCGGCGTACATCAGGATGGGCTGGTGCATATTTCAGCACTTACGGAGAAATATGTGAAAGATCCGCACGACGTGGTGAAAGCTGGCGATGTCGTGAAGGTGAAAGTGATGGAAGTTGATGAGAAACGCAAACGCATCGCGTTGACCATGCGCTTGAACGACACGGCCGCGCCACGCGAAAAAAGCGCAAACTCCAGCATGGGTGCTGCATACAGGCCAAAAGAGGCTGGAAATGCCCGCCAGTCAACGAGTGCCAATTCTGCGCCTGCAGGTGGCGCGTTGGCCGCGGCGTTTGCGAAGTTGAAGGAGAAGGTTTGACTGGTTACGCAAGTTTTGTTCGCCGATTCACCCACCAGACAAAAACCGCCGCCGTCACAAACATGATCAGGCTGTAGACCGCGGCTGGCACGGACATCAGGCCATTACCCAGCACGTTGAAAGCGATGTAAATGGCGAGCGCGCCGTTGTGGATGCCGATTTCCATGGCAATGGCGATGGCTTGTTTGTCCGGCAGCTTCACCAATCGCGGCACGCTGTAACCAATACCAAGCGAAGCCAAATTGAACAGCAGGCAGGCAATGCCGACAACGGGGAAGTATTTGACGAAGGCGTCCCATTGCTGCACCACGGAAGCCGCCACCAGCGCGGCGAGCAGCAACACGGAGAAAATCCGGATGGGCTTCTCCATGCGTTCGGCGAAGGACGGGAATTTGGCGCGCACCAGCATGCCGATCAGCACCGGGCCAAGGATAATCACGCCGACTTCAATAATTTTCTTGAATGGCGGCGGTACATATTGGTCGGAGGCCATGAAGTATTGCAACGCAAAGCTGACGACGAACGGCAGCACGACCAGCGACAGCGCGGAGTTGATGGCGGTGAGGGTGATATTGAGCGCCACGTCGCCATGCGCCAAATGGCTGTAGATGTTGGCCGATGCCCCGCCGGGTGAAGCGGCCAGCAACATCATGCCAACGGCGAGTTCGGGTGGCAGCTTGAACAGCACCGTGATGCCAAAACAGATGCCCGTTAGCACAAACATCTGGATGAAAAGCCCCACAACCACCGCCTTAGGGTAGCGAACCACCCGCGTGAAATCGGCGATGGTCAGGCTCAGGCCCAGCCCCAGCATGATCACGCCGAGGGCGACGGGCAGCAGAAGGTTGGTGATGATCGAGCTTTCCACTTGTTCTCCGGTTAGTTCTTCTATGCGCCTGACGGAACTACGAACAGCCGCTGCGCGTTAAAACTCCTTTACGACGTGTTGCTGGCGTCGGCTCACCGCCAACCTTTCGGGAATGCCGCGAATCACCACCGCCCAATGGGTGCCGCTACCGTCAATCTTGTCAGGACCGGGTTGCCCTTCATCGCCCTCCACGCCACCATCGGCGACTTTTTCAAATCCGATCACGGCTTTAGTGGCCACCAGCGTGTTGCGGTGGATGCGCGTGAACAATCCCGCGAATTCTTCCTCCAGTTTGGTCAGCGATTCTTCGAGCAAAAATTCCTTTTGTACCGTGCGCACGGTGACGTATTTGAGCTCTGCCTTGAGATACAGCACGTCCTCCATCGGCACCAGCACAATCTTGCCTCGCTCATGAATGGAGAGGTGCTTGCGTTTAGCCTGCGCCGCTTCAGCAATCGCCTCGGCTTGCGCGGGCTTGAGGGCGATAGCCTTGCCAAGTGCCGCGAGCAGGCGTTCCTGCCGGATCGGCTTAAGCAGGTAATCGATGGCGTTGAGTTCAAACGCGTTCACGGCGTATTGATCGAACGCGGAGACGAAAATCAGTTTGGGCGGCGCGTCCATTTTGGCCAGATGCCGCGCGACTTCCAGCCCGTCCATCACCGGCATGCGGATGTCGGTGAGCACAATATCGATGCCGCCTTTGTTAATGATGTCGATTGCTTCCAGGCCATTGGCCGCCTCGTCCGCAATCATGAGTGGAAACTGTTCGCGACAATCATCGAGCACATCGCGCAGCCGCCGCCGCGCAGGAGCTTCGTCATCGACAATCAGAATATGGGCGGCGGCGGAAGGTTGGGACATCGTCTTTGGATAGTTTTTGGTTGGCGGCTACAAATCCTGCGTGCGTACCGGCAAGGTGATTGTGACCACATAGGTTTCGCCTTTCACTTCGGCTTTCAGGCTTGCTTCAGCATCGAAGTGTAGCTGCAAGCGCTCCTTGATGTTGGCGATCGCCATGCGGTTGCCTGAAACGTGGGTCGAGCCGGCATCGAAGGGATTGGTGAGCCGGATGCTGAACTGCTTGCCCTTTGGCAGGACTTCTATGGTCAATGTGCCGGGCACCTGACGCGGTTCAATGCCGTGATAGACGGCGTTTTCAACCAACGGCTGCAAAATAAGCGGTGGCACCAGCACATTGGCTGGCAGACCGTCAATGTGCCAAACCACAACAAGCCGCTCGCCCAGACGAATATCCTCGATTTCGAGGTAACGTTTACAAAGCGTGATTTCATCGGCCAGCGGAGTGAGCTTGCGATTGTCGGCCATCAACACCCGAAAAAGCTCCGACATATCTTCAAGCATGCGTTCGGCGCGTTTCGGTTCGGAACGGATCAGCGACAGGACGGCATTGATACTGTTGAATAGAAAGTGTGGGCGGATGCGCGCCTGCAACGCCTGCAGGCGCGCTTCTGTCAGCGCCGGCGAAAGCGCGCGGGAACGCAGATCGAAATAAAACAGCGCAAAACCGGTGGCAAAGGCGACGAAGAAGCCGTACTGCCAGGGGGAAACGGGCTCGGCGAACGGGGCAATGATTTGCAACCACCACCAGAACAGCACGCCGACGATGGCTTCGACCAGTATGAGGGCGACAATGCCTTGCCAATAAAGTAGCTTGGCCAGCGGCTTCCGGCACGCGCACATGGCGAGCAACGAGAATATGATCGCTGGCTGGGCAACGGCAGAGATGTATAAAAATTGCTGCCAGAGATCCCGCCCGTCGGTGCGCACGACAGCGGCAGCAACGCAAAGCAAGTTTACGATCAGCAACAGACGCAACATGATGCCGAGATTGCAGAAATCCGGCAGGCGCGCCGTCGTCAGTTTGGGTGGTGCGGGATGATCTTGATCGGGAGAGTGATGCTTTATACTCGTCATGGCAGTGTAGGGTTGCACGCTTGATGGCGCAAATAAAACCGATGGATTTTTGTTCATGGCAAGACGCAAACCAAAGCCATAACACCGTTATGGCGAGGATTTGCAACGCGGCCATGGACGAAAAGACGCGGTTTTATGTGCCATCAAGCGTGCAACACTACACTAAATTGTGAGCGAATTTTCTACAGATTGACAATGCCATATGTCCAATATTTCAGTCCCGCCCGGTGATTCAAATACTGTTGCTTCGAGCGCCAAGAGCCATTTTTCAGGTCGTTTTTCCGAGCCAGTTACCGACCTCGTCAAGCGTTTCACCGCGTCGGTCACGTTTGATCAGCGTCTGGCCTTCGTGGATATTCAAGGGTCGCTTGCTCACGCAAGAATGCTGGCCCGGCAAGCTGTGATCACGGCGCAGGATCTGACTGACATTGAACGCGGCATGGGCGAGATCGAGGCGGAAATTCGCGCTGGTCGTTTTGAGTGGCGGGTGGATCTCGAAGACGTCCACATGAATATCGAATCGCGACTGATCGCCGCGATCGGTGATGCGGGGAAGCGCCTGCACACCGGTCGTTCCCGCAATGACCATATCGCCACCGATATCCGGCTCTGGCTGCGCGGCGAGATTGATGGGCTTGTGGAGCTGCTGCGCGCAATGCAATTGGCGCTGGTTGGGCTTGCTGAAAAGCATGCAGACACGATAATGCCCGGCTTTACGCATTTGCAAGTTGCCCAGCCGGTGACATTCGGGCATCACCTCATTGCCTATGTGGAAATGCTGGCTCGCGACGAGGCCAGAATGATCGATTGCCGCAAACGCGTGAACCGCTCGCCGTTGGGTGCTGCAGCGTTGGCGGGCACTAGTTATCCGATAGACCGCGAATCCGTAGCCGTGGAACTGGGCTTTGATGGCGTATGTGAAAACTCGCTGGATGCGGTGTCTGACCGGGATTTCGCCATCGAGTTTGTTTCGGCGGCGGCGTTGGTGATGACGCACCTATCCCGGTTTTCGGAAGAACTAATTATCTGGATGAGCCAGAGCGTCGGTTTTATCAATCTGCCTGACCGGTTCTGCTATTCCTCATCGATCATGCCGCAGAAGAAAAACCCGGATGTGCCGGAGTTGATTCGCGGCAAGACGGGGCGGGTGAACGGGCATTTGGTGGCGTTGCTGACCCTGATGAAAGGGCAACCGCTTGCATATAACAAGGACAATCAGGAAGACAAGGAGCCGCTGTTCGATACGGTCGATACGGTGCGTGACTCACTGACCATCATGGCCGATCTGGCGGCGGCGATTGAGGTAAGGCCAGAGCGGATGGCGGCGGCGGTCAAACGTGGTTTTGCGACCGCGACGGATCTTGCGGACTACTTGACCAGGAAGGGGCTGCCGTTCCGTGACGCGCACGAGGTGGTGGCGCTCGCGGTGCGGGATGCGGAGAAGTCAGGCAAGGATTTGGCGGAGTTACCGCTGGATGTCTTGCGTGGATATTCTCATTTGGTGGGGGAGGATGTGTTTGCCGTGCTGTCGCCGGAAGGGTCGGTGGCAAGCCGGAACCATATCGGCGGGACGGCGCCCGCGCAGGTGCGGCTGGCGATTGAGCGCGCGAGAAAGCGGTTGTCATAGCGGCGCACCATTGTTTGAGTTTTCATTTACTCCTCGTCATCCTCCGCGCCGCCGCCCTTCTCTTCATACAGCCAGCAAATCTTGCGCGCTTCCGGCCCCGACAGCCGATCACCCATTAGCCCGCATCGGTAAGCGCGCGCCGACAACCGCTCAAAATGTCGACAGCCACTGCAAGTGCCAAAAGGCTGGCCTTCGTTGTCGGCCTGAAAGGTGGTCAGGGTTTCACGCAGGGCCGAAACAGCGTTTCGTATCCGGTTCGGACTGATGTTGCGCGTGGCGTGCTGCCAGGCGCTTTGCGGCTGGGCATCATATAAGAACTGCTCACCGCTGGTGGAGAGCCGCAATCGCACCACGCGGCGGTCAAGGTCATCCTGATAACGTTCAATCAATCCGCGCCGGTCCAGCAATAACAGGCTTTGCGACATCGTGCCCTTGGTAAGCCCCAGGTATTCGGCCATCGCTTGCGGCGTGTTTGAGTAGCGGTTGGCACGAGTCAAATATACGAGTGCATGGACATGAACTGGCTGCAATTGTTCGTCGGCACCAGCGCGGCGAAATTCCGAGCGCAGCAGATTGCCGAGCCGCTCGACCAACTCCAGAAGTACTTCCGGGCTCTTATCCATGCCCGTGGTTATCGGTATTCAGACCAGACATTTTTAACGCCGTGTGTCGCTTCCTGCAAAAAATAGTTTCGACTCGATACTGTACAAGGTCAATTTTTAACCATGTAAGTTTGGTATTGATTCGATACTAAACTGGGCGCTGACTTTTATCAAGCGGCATTTTTTGCGCATCGCAAAATCAAAATGTGATTGACATCACAATTCCGCTCTGCTCCGTGACAACGCGCGCGAGCAGCGACTCAAGGCGTTCATCGCTGCGCGTATCGTGCCATGCAGACCCGTCAAAGCGAAAATGAAAACCACCCGATTTTGCAGCCACCCAGATTTCACGATTGAATGTCTGACGATTGATGATTACCTTGCTGCAGTTTGGAAATTCAATGGTGAGAATGCCACCGGTAATCTCGCTGTCGACATCGGGCGCGCCTTCTTCCAGCGCCGCTTCAATGTCGGCAAACACCGTGTTCACGCGCTCATGGAATGCACTCTCATCCATCAGAATTGGTGAATTCATACCCGTGATACCATCCTTTCAATTCGCTCACACAATCTCAAAGTCACCCTGCCATGCGTCGCATCGCCTTCATTCTAGCCGTATTGATCTTCTCGTCATCCATTGCCGCATGCGGCCAGAAAGGCGCGCTCAAGTTACCTCAGGAAACCCCTGCGCCAGCACCGAAAGCGAGTACGTCGGAGCCAAACAAATGACGCCGACACTGGCGACTTTCGGCGTAAATCGCGGCACCGCAGATGGTGAGCTGCGGATGGAAGGGATGTCGATCAACGATATTGCCAATCGCTTCGGCACACCATGTTTTGTCTACTCCAAGGCCGCCCTGACAGACGCATTCCAACAGCTGGACTCCGCATTGAAGGTCGTCCGCAAGGGCCGACCGTACCTGATTTGCTACGCGGTAAAAGCCAATTCCAATCTTGCAGTGTTGCGCCTGTTTGCGAGTCTGGGCGCTGGTTTTGATATTGTTTCCGGCGGCGAATTGATGCGTGTGCTTGAAGCTGGCGGCGATCCGGACAAAGTGGTGTTTTCCGGGCTGGGCAAAACGGCTGCGGAAATGAAGTTTGCACTTGAGACAAACATTAAATGTTTCAATGTGGAGAGCGAGCCGGAATTGGAAAGGCTCAATATGGTCGCCGCGAAACTCGACAGGAAAGCGCGCATCAGCTTGCGCGTCAATCCGGATGTTGATGCGAAAACCCATCCCTATATTTCAACCGGCCTGAAGAATAACAAGTTCGGCATTGCCTTTGATCGTGCGATGGAAGTGTATCGGCACGCCGCCACGCTCTCGCATATTGAGGTGGTGGGTGTCGACTGCCACATTGGCTCGCAACTCACCGACGATGCGCCACTGCAACAGGCGATGGGACGCATCGTGGCGCTCGCCGACGCGCTCGCCAAGGAAGGCGTTTCTGTGCATCACATCTGCCCTGGTGGAGGCATCGGTATTACCTACAAAGATGAAAACACCATCGACTTGCCTAGCTACGCGCAATCTCTGGAATCCTGTCTGGGCGATAGAAACGTTGAGCTGCTACTCGAACCTGGACGTTTATTGGTCGGCAATGCCGGCGTGCTAGTTTCACGTGTTGAATTTGTAAAGACAACTGAGAGTAAAAATTTTCTGGTGATCGATGCGGCAATGAACGATTTGATCCGTCCTTCGCTCTATCAGGCTCACCATGAAGTGGTCATGGCCGGGGCATCTCGGACGGACGCTGCAGAGAAAATCTACGATGTGGTGGGACCGGTTTGCGAGAGCGCGGATGTACTCGCGCATGCCCGCGCACTGATGGCGCGCGAGGGTGACATCGTAGCCATTCTATCTGCGGGCGCGTACAGCTTTGTGATGTCTTCTAATTACAACTCCCGCCCTCGTGCTGCAGAAGTAATGGTCGATGGCGGCAGCGCGGTGCTAGTCCGTGAACGTGAAACATTTGACGATTTGGTGAAGCTCGAACGACTGCAAAGCAGTTAAGCGAATATCTTTTAGTATCGGGCCGATACTAATTTGAAAAGCGTGTGTGCAAATAACCGCTATTGACACACCTTAAAACTGGTGTTCTAAAAAACTTCTGTAATAGAATCCGCTTCACCAAGTGCTCGTGTTGTTGTTGGTTCACTCATTGAAATTTTTTTGAGTGCGCTGAGAATAATCCGGGTTGAGTGAGGTTGCTCTGCTACTGAAATCAGTATGCGCGGTTGTCCTGGCTCAGTCGTTCGACAGAATGAATTCTTGGTAGTGCAGCAAAACATCGCAGCGCTATATACAAGCAATTCGGTCCAACCATCGAAAGGAGTTTCATCATGGCAGCAGCCAAAAAGCCGGCAGCAAAGAAGCCGGCAGCAAAGAAGCCAGCAGCAAAGAAACCAGCCGCAAAGAAACCAGCGGCTAAAAAACCAGCAGCGAAAAAGAAGCCCGCTGCTAAAAAGAAGCCAGCAGCGAAAAAGAAACCCGCTTAATGGCACCAGGATTTTTCAAAGTTCTCCCTTAAATTTTTTGGAATAAAAACTGATTCTTAACGATGTTGCATACAGCTGATTGGTTGGTGGTTTCTTC
>JANNRY010000469.1:0-3515 GCA_031401935.1 Betaproteobacteria bacterium
TTGAATGAAGTCGTGTAGTTTTCGCAAAAAGCGCCACAGCCTTCGGCACTAATTTCCAGAGCAAGAATTCGCTCATCGTTTCGGCCAACCTTAAACAGGATATCCGATAGTGGCTGTGGACCATCACCAGACTTCGGTTTCTTTAATCCATCCTGAAGCCTGGCGGGTGCGGGCATTTCAAGCATCGCCAAATAGATCGCGTTGTTGATTTGTTGCGCCAGTCTGTTGTCGGAAGATTCGACATAGGGCAACTTGCCCAGATAGTTGAGCGGCTTCACCGCTAGGGGTTGGGCCGGTGTTGCCACAGAAACGCAAACTGCGCAGGCAGCGAGCAGGCGCGAGACGACTAACAATGGCGAAAGCAGGGGCGATATGATCATAAGTTGGGGGTTTAATCTGGGTTGAAAAAAAGCCGGGGTTCGGCCGCTACATGATTGTAATCAAATGACCAGCAGACGCCTATCAAAGCAAATTTAAAGAGCCAAGCTCGCATTTCCTAAAGCAAACACGAAATAATCCGCCGAGGATAGTCCCACCCATAATTCAACAGCCTGGCGCGATGCCACCAGCCACCATGTGATGACGCCGATGGAATTCATGCAACGACTGGCCGCACTGGTGCCCAGACCGCGACTGCATCTCATCCGCTTTCATGGGGTGCTGGCACCAATTGCGAAGCTGCGAAAGGCGGTGGTGCCGGTGCCGCCGACGGCGGTAGCCACCCCGGCGCAAGAAGGCAACGGCGCGACCTAGCCAGCCGGCAGTGCAAAGGGGCGCATGCGTTGGGCGCAATTGTTGAAGCGGGTATTCGATCTCGACATCGAGCATTGCCCGCACGGTGGTGGGCAACAAAAGCTCATCGCAGCAATCGAGGAACCGGCCGCCATCACCCGCATCCTGACCCATCTGGGGCTGGCCGCGCAGCCGCCACCGCGCGCACCGGCAGTGCGGCTGGATCTGTTTCAGGCGGCGTGCGGGACAAAACCGGACGGGATATTGAGAGGGCTGGGGGAGGTGTTCGGACAGCGATCGGGCAAACGCCAAGACGGAATGGAATTCAAGCGCGTTAGGCTGGAAAAAGTCAGCAATGTTGAGCGAACCGTGGGTCTTTAGAGCTTACGTGCGCTTTTGACCCCTGACGCTCATCGGATAGGTCCAGGACTCTTGAAAAAGGGCGTTTGAAATTCCGTTCCCCCTCAGTTCCTCAGACTAGTTTCCGCCGCTAACAAAGGACTCCTGACTGTTCGGGTCGGGATGCAAGAATTGGCCGTAGATCCAGCCTGTTTTGCCGTCGACCGTGATTTTGAACCAGTGCGCGTCGAATAGATTGGCGATTTTTGCGGCCTCTTTTGATTTGGCCGATATGGTGGCTTCCGCCCGGTCGACAAGCAGACCGATTGCCCTTGACTTGGACGATGCCTCTTCTCGCAGCGTTACCGACTTACCATAGACGTAGGCCTTATCGCCGCTCTTCAGGTCTGCGGAATATACGGCCGAACCCCACTGCGAGGACATCGTTGCCTCGACACCTCTCGCAGCTTCAATACGTTCCTTCCGGCAACCCTCCGGAGGCTCATTTCTGAACTCTGAAATGCTTGAGTCGTCCTTTTTGCGAAACAACTTCCCCTTGTAATTGGCAAAGGCAGTGTCCTTGTTTGTGATGGCTTTCAAACCTTTGCCGCATGCTGCGAGGCTCGATGCTTCGCAACTCATCAAGCTCTGCGAATCGCCCTCTGACCAAACGAGGCACGTTCCGTTTTTTTCGGCGACTTGGGCATTCGCTAGTGACGTGAATGCAAAAACAGTTACAGCGGCAAGGCGGGACAGCAGCGGTTTCATATTGATCTCAGAGTCATGTTTAGTAAAGTTGGGCTCGAAATGTGCGCAACGAGGGTGATGAGTGGCAGCAAGCGGCCATTTATTGGTTTATAGGCGTGTCAAACCTTTTTTGCGAATGCCGAATGTATCTGTAAACGCATGAGCGGTCAAACGTGAGCCGACCGGCTAAAAACTCACCGTTTTCTTGAATTTGCAGAGAATTTCCGCAGCAAATTTCGACCGCTGTCGTCTTTGAAAGTTATCTGCATGGATTCCATAACCCCTTTTTCCGACGATCCATTACGATGGCCGTCTATTACTCGCGATTGGGATTGAGAGTTTTCTTTGCCAGCTCGTACCACTTGACACGTTTGGTGCCGCACGTGGCGTGAATCTCAGGACACTGCCCGGGGAAGTCAGTCTCTGCCATCACCGAGTCTGCGGCAAGGCGGTCCTTCGCCGCATAGTAAAGTGCCAGCAATTTCCCAGGTTTACAGGTGCGAACAGCGATTTTCAAGCCGGCGGCAGGGGTACTCGGCGAGACTGCGAAACAGCAGTATTCGGGCGCAGGGTTCAATTGTTACCAAAGACACGATCCATGCAAAAGCGTCACTGACCTCGCCAAAGCCATTTAAAAGTCTGCGAGAGATCGCCCTTAGAAAAACACCTGTTGTCGCCAACGCGTACGACGAGGGCCTAAGTCAGGTAATGTCGTACGCTATATTTGGCAATGTTCTATCGAGGTTTCTCAAGGGCGCTTCTGGATCGGTGGTTGCGGAGCGCAAAGACGCATCAGGCCTGCAATGGGCATATGTGCGCATTGAGAGCGATAGCGATGCGTTGCGCAAGGATGCGCCATATCGAGCGAATGTCGGATGGGTGGAAATGAAAGATTTGTCATTGGGCAAGTGATCAGGCGATCTGGTGCATCAACAAAAAACCACCCGAAGGTGGCTTTTGAAGTGGGCGCATCACAACTCTTAAGGCTTCATATTTCGATTCACGGAGTCGCACTTTTTCGTCATGTAGTCGGATTGTTTAGTCGCATCACTCACACAAAAAATAACGGCGCGGGCACCGACCTTCTCACACAATACGTAAACCCCGACGATGCCGTCGCTGCCATAAGCACCACTGTCACCACTATCTTTCGGTTTGAGCCCGGCTGTCTCGAGTGCATCATACGCGCGACGCGTACATTTACTTACCGACTCCAAGCCGGTCGGCCCGGTTCGCCAAGCAGAGGCCGGTGTCGCGGACGCGTCCGTCGGGATGAAAGAGGTCATCAATAAAACAGTAGCGGCGGTGAGCAGGTTTGAACGAAGTGAAATCATATTTGAGGGTCCTTGTATGGTTGCAGAGAGCTATTAGGCCTTTATGTTGGGGGAATTATGTGCAGTTCGAAATTATCGGATGACAATAGTCTACCAAGCAAAAAAAGCAAGCGTAGCAATGTTAGTGATTGGCAGCATATGCTTTCCTAGTGCCTTTTTCACTGCGTCGGAAGATATCAGATGACGCACGAGCGGTCAAACTGTAGCCTCTTCCAATGACACATGAGCGTAGTAATCGGGGGCAAGCCCGAAAATCGCCCGAAGGTCACTTTCCTTTCATCATACTAATCAATCGGTTAAGGCCAGTGACTTAAGAGCCTGAGCGGTCAGCAAACAGGTCATCCTAAGGGATGATCGTGACAC
>JANNRY010000470.1:0-2646 GCA_031401935.1 Betaproteobacteria bacterium
CGCGCGACTGGACCAAGCATCGATCAAGGTCTCAGTGCGTTCAATGTCTGCGACGTAGTTGGGTACGGTGACCCAATTTAGATTGGCGTGATGGTGGGTATGGTTGGCGATGTGGTGTCCGTTGTCCACCCAATGATCGAACACCCCGAAAAGCTCCGGCTCGCGTTCGGCTGGCGTAGTGGCGGAGAACGCGTAGGCGCCCTTCACGCCATTGCTTCGCATAGCGCGTGTCATCTCTTGGGCGATGCTCAGGTGCGTGTAGCCCGCTGCTACCGGCATGTCGGGCCATAGCAGGAGGTCATCCATGCTGATTGCCAAACGCAGAGGGCCAAGCGGAGAAATACGATCCATTGCTGGTTCCTTGAGGGACTGAAAAGGCAGGCCGTGGCCGATATTTTTCGCAGTGCGCCGGAAACCTCAGACCACGGCCACTTTGCAACGCGTCATACCCCCGAGAACTCCCTTCAGACATTTGAGGACGGGAAAGGCAAGTTTCGTATGGCTTGTAGGCTTTGTAAGCGCTAGCTGCGTGGCATCTTCTCGAAATCGCTGAGGGAGGCGGCGCGGAAGGCGGGCAGGGTTTCACAGTGTTCGGCCAAGGTGATCAGAGAGGCGTGGGCTGTGGGTGACAGCACTTCATCCATCCGGTCCCGCATGTACCAGATCAGCGTGGTGATCATGACATCGGCATGGGTTAACGTTGCACCGCAGGCATAGGGTGTGGCAACGCGGCGGGTGAGTTCGGTGAGGCCAGCGCGGGCCTGACCAAGGCAGCGTTCAAGCCAGTCGGTGCTTCGATGTTCGGGGGAGTGGAAGTGCCTTTCGTAGACCACGGCCGCAACCTTTTCGAGGGTGCCTTGAGCCAGTGCCGTCATCTGGAGGACGAACCGACGTGCGGGGCCGGAGGCTGGGATCAGCGCCGCGTCGTCCGCCTGTTCGTCGAGATGATCAAGGATGGCGGCGCTGTCGATTAGCACCTCGCCATCGTCGAGAACGAGGGCCGGGATGCGGGTCAAGGGGCTGATCCTCCCGACCGCCGCCGCATCGCCAAAGATCGAGCGGGTGTTGCGGGTGAAGGGTATGCCGTAGTGATGCAGTGCGATTGCGACGCGGCGGGTGACGGGGCTGTCATATTGGCCGACGAGGATCATGGGGTGGCTCCCTAAGCATACGAATTTCAAACACTATTTTTCAAGAATCCTGAATGTATCCGACGACACCCTAGCGGTCAAACGTGCGGTCGCTTACTAAAAACACGCTGTTTTCTCAAATCGCCCGACGTAAGGCATCTGTTTGTCACTTCATCCACGCACTCGCGCGAGCGTTGGCCAAACGCGAACGCCCGCTTCGGAGTAATTTTTGGCAGCGTGTTTGCATATCCGCTTCTGGCCGACTGCTGACATTTGCTGAGCCTTTTGTTAGTTAGCCGCAGAGTAGTGATGTGCAGATAAGGCGCAATAGCACGACTCCATAGCGTCGAGCGTCCACATCAGGTTGCGGCGCCAAGGGCAAGTGATTTGTCGGCTATCAAGTTGAATGTGCAAGTCATCTTGTTCAATGGCCGTCGACACCTCCCACGGCGATGGCAAAAAGTGTTTTTCTTCCAACAACACACGCTGTTTGTCGGCGTCAATCCGAAATTGGTCGGGATCGTATTTCACCTTGCTCGTGTAGAACTCGGCTAACGAGCGTATGCCGTGTTCTTCAATCATCGCTCTTAACCGCGGCGTCGACATATACCGATCCCAGCCAGCTTGTTCGCGTTTGGCAAAAATGTTCTCGATGGATGCGGCATTGATCGGTTGGTAACGTTCGTCATGCAACACACCATGCAATGGCAGTCGGTCGCGCTTGGGTGGATTTTCGTCCGGGTAGCCGATCACAATGGTGGTGACCGGTACGCATGTGTCGGGTAATTCAAGTAGCTCGCCGATTTCGCGCGTCGCATGGAGCGTGGTGCCCAAATAACAAATGCCAAGACCGTGCGATTCGAAACCGAGCGCCACACTCTGCGACAACAATATCGCGTCGAACGCGGCTACGTGGTACCCGATCAAATTGTTGAAGCCATCGCGGGCACCACGTGCGGCCAGCCATTCGCGGGTGCGGTGCCAACCAGCGCAGAAGGTAATCAGCAACGGAGCTTGCAACACCAACTCCTGCTCAAAGTGCGTTTTGTAGCGCTTGGCTTTGCGTTCGACATCACGCGTCAAAATCATCGTGGCGCTATTCAAGTTCCCCGACGACGAGGTGCCGTTGAAGGCGTCGCCACACACTTGTTCAATCATCTGCTGCGGGATGGCGTCCGGTTTGTATTGACGAATCGAGCGGTGGCCATTGAGAAGTGCTGACAGGGTTTGCATGGGTTTGACGGTCAGAAAGAAAATCGGTGGCTGGCGCAATCCCGCACTATGGAGGAATCAAAACAGTCTTGGCCGCGTGGCATCGAACAAAACCGATGTCAGAATTTTCGCGTCGCCCGCCCGAATTCCGGACAAACTCCAGCAATGGCGGGGCGTTTCAGCCGTTTTTGCGGACATATATACTTGACATAGTCACCGAGTGAGCGCATTATTACGCATCAATTGGAGATAACTATGTGCGACCTTACTAATCCTATCTTTACCGATGAAGCTAAAGCCCGTG
>JANNRY010000471.1:0-6590 GCA_031401935.1 Betaproteobacteria bacterium
GCTGGTGCAGCAGAAGGCGGCTTGATTGCTGTTGTGCGCACTGATTTTATGAAACTCTAGTACTGGTGCGGGTTTCATGGTAATAACGGCTGAAGAAGCCCGCGAATGCTAGAGTTTCAACAAATTACGTCGTTTCTCCTGCGCGTTTCTCTGCAAACCGTTCCAGGCTACTGCGCGCATCGGCAAGCGCGCTATGTTTTTTCTTTAGCGTATCCATGCGCGCCTGCAATTCAGCGATGCGTTCGGCGAGGTCGAGTTCAGCGACCTTGATCTGCTCGATGCTGCCCACGCGCTGCTGCGTTTGATCGCGCACTTCAAGCAGTGGCCGTTCAAGCGATGTATAGAGCCCACGCATCCACGATGCGGTTTCGCGGCTGGCGATTTCAAAAATATGTATCACACGGCTGACAATCAGGTCTTCAAATTGCTCCGTGAGCGATCCACCGCGTCGCACCATCAGATTGCTGGCTTTGGTGAATTCAGCATCAGATTTGGCGCGCGCTTTTTGTAGCTCGGTGTGAAAGCGTTGCGTTGGAAATGGGTGCACTTCATATTTGCCGAGTGAAAACTCCTCGAACGTTTTTTCGCCAACGGTTTTAAAGAGCGTGCGGATTTCCTCGATTTTCTGCTCGGTGGCGGCAAGCCTCTCCCCAACGGAATTGAAATAATTTCTGACGGTCTCGACCGTGTTAGCCGAAAGTAAACTCCCGGCGATGGACGTCTTGGCACGATCAGCCTCGATTCTTGCGGTGCCTACCGCGACGAGCGCAACCAACTCTTCGCCCAATCGCGCTTGAATCGGCTTAAGACTGCGGACTTCTTTCAACGCGGTATCGACCCGATCATGACGGGCACCAGCCTGCGACATGACAGAGCGCATTAATTTTTCATTTTTCTCACGCAAAATACTCAGGCGATTTAAGCCATTGAGCGTATCAAATCGCTGACTGTCCAACGCCGCCTGCGCCGTCCCCAGCGCATTTGACAGCGTGTTGAGTACCTCATTGGTCAGGACCATCTGGCGATTACGCGGCAGATTTGTGCCCAGGTTCTGCTCGAGCTGATAAAGGCGGCTTTTCATCGCTTGATCTTTATCGTTGGCAAGTTTTCCCATCAAGCCCTGGCGCGCCGACAAGGCGATGACCCGCATCGGGTCAATACGGAGTAGATCGGCGGTATCGCGGACGCGCCGATCAATTTCGCGCAGCAACTCGCGATTGGATTCGACTGGATCGTCACGTTTGGCAACGTCGAGCGTGTCGATTTTGTTCAGCACCACCATGCGAAGCTGCTTCGATTCGTCGGCGTCTGGCTCCTTCACGCGTTCGCGGAAATTCACCGCACTGCCGAGTTGATCTTTCCACATCGCCAAATCGGATTTGGCAACGCCATCGGCGATGTCGAGCACCATGACGAGCGCATCCGAATTGGGCAGGCGTTCATGCAAAAGCTCGGGCTCCAACGATAGTGTCGCGAAACCCGGCGTATCGATGATCACCAATCCTGCGTCGAGCAAAGGATGTGGAAAATTGACGACCGCATATCGCCAGCGTGGCACATCAACCAGTGACGTGTCGCTTTCGTCTTCAGGCGCGGCGACGGCTTCGCCGTGCAGACCCCACGCGACGGCATCCCTCAACGATATTCGCTTGGTTTCGGAAAGTGCGGCCAGCGCGCGACCCATCGACTCTGCGTTGTCGGCATCAAAATAAATGTCCCGCCACTGATTGGGGTCCGCTAGTAACTCTGTCAGGCGGTGGGGGCTTTCGCGGGTCTCGATGGGCAAAAGTCTGAGTCCCGTTTTCAGATCGCGATTGAAACGCAATTCGGTAACGCAGCGAGTCGTCCTGCCGGGGCCGGACGGCAACAGTTTGCGGCCAAGGTCGGCAAAGAAGAGAGCGTTGATGAGTTCTGATTTGCCGCGCGATGTGTCAGCGACAAACGTGATGGTTACGCGTTCGTTGGCAACAAGTTCGCCGGCCTTCTTCAGGGCCGCTTCCAAATTTTCGCTGAGAAATTCGTGCGTGCGCAGGAAATCCAGCACGCGCGTTATCTGGCCGCCGAGGCCGTAGCGCCAGGAGTGCAGGTCGGCGAGCCGTTCGGTGATGGCGGCTTTTGTCATGAAGCGTTCATGTTCATTATTTGGCTATTCTACTTCTGACAGCCGGGGCAAAAATAGGTCGCGCGCTGGCCTTGCCGAAACGTGCGAATGGTGCTGTTGCATACCCGGCACGGCAAGTTGGCGCGATCATAGACGAACGCATTGACCTGAAAATAGCCAAGCTCACCGTTCGCCTGCACGTAGTCACGCAGCGACGAGCCACCCGCATGAATCGCCGCTTGCAGCGTGTCCCTGATCGCCTCGCACAGTCGCATAAAACGAGCTGCCGATACCTTGCCTGCGGCGCGCTTGGGATGGATGCCCGCGCGGAACAGCGATTCAGAGGCGTAGATATTTCCCACGCCAACCACAACCTGGCTGTTCATGATGAATTCCTTGATGCTGACGCTGCGGCCTTTGGCAGCGGCTGATAATTGCGCGCCACTAAAATCATCCGACAATGGCTCAGGTCCAAGCGCATCAAGCAGCGCATGTTTGGGCACGGCACCATTGATCCACAACATCGCGCCGAAGCGTCGCGGATCGGTGTACCGGATGATGACGCCGTTGTCGAGTGCAATATCGAGGTGATCGTGTTTTCGCGGTGACGCGTCCACACTACCCGCAGTGATCGCGCGCAATGAGCCTGACATGCCGAGGTGACTTAGGAGATAGCCGCGTTGTTTATCCGTGGAATCATTCGCAGCATTATCGAGGCGGCAATCCCAAAGCAAATATTTGCCGCGTCGCGAAATGTCGATGACGGTTTTGCCCGATAGCTGTTTGGCGAGGTTTCCCGGAATAGGCCAGCGCAGACGTCGGTCACGTACCGTCACCGCAGCGATGCGATGGCCCTGCACCATCGGCAGCAGTCCCCGGCGCGTGGTCTCGACTTCCGGCAACTCTGGCATGGGAACTCCGTGATAAAACGATAGTCTGTATTGTAGCGAGTATGCCCCTGCCTCGATAAACGTCTATGATACGAACAGGGTTTGCTTGATCAAGGCAGGATGTTCGAAAGCAAGTTCTTTCCTCTACGCTTACCTCTATATCGTATTCTCAGGAATGTTTTCGGCAGCCATTCGTCACTGACCATTTCTCCCCCATTTCTAGCATCGGCAACATGAAACTGATCCGTCAAAAAATAGTTGTCATCGCGCTTTGCGCGATATCCCTGTGTGTGCCATTTGGTCAGGCAATTGCCGCTTCGCTGGAGGCTACTCCACAACCTGACGCAACCAGGCCCAAGGATAGCGGGCTGACCGATCAGATTCTGTATCAATATCTGATGTCGGAAATTGCCGGTCAACGAGGCCGTACCGCGTTGGCGTTACGAGGCATGATTGATTTGGCACAGCGCACGCGCGATCCAAGGCTGGCGCGGCGTGCGGTTGAAATTGCGTTTCAGGCGCGACAAATGGATGCCGCACTCGAAGCCACCACCTTGTGGCAAGAGCTCGATCCGGAGTCGTCCATTGCGCGTCAGGCATTGGCGACGGTTGCGGGCAGTCAGGGCACGCTTGAAGCCACAAAAGTAAATTTGCAGCAGTTGCTTGCACAACCCAAGAGGACGGCGGGCGTGTTGATGCAGCTACCCGGGCTCTTGTCGCGGATTGCCGATAAAGCCGCCGCCGCAGCGACAGTGCGGGAGTTAACGACCCCCTATCTCCAATTTCCTGAAGCATATTTTGCTATTGCGCAGGCAAGCATCGTCGCCAAGGATCGCCCGGCGGCACTGGTAGCGATTGATGAGGCAGACAAGCGCCGCCCGGGTTGGATACAGGCGGCTATATTGAAGTCTCAAATTTTGCGCGAAGCCTCTGAGGAAAGCGCCAGCAATTATCTAAAGCAATTTTTGACGTCGTATCCTGACGCAGCTGATGTGAGAGTTGCCTTGGCGCGGTTGCTGGCCTCGCAGAAGGGTTATTTGGAAGCGCGCGAAGAATTCCGTCGTGCGATGAAGTTGAAGCCGAACGACGCAGAGATCCCTTACGCGATTGGCTTACTGTCGCAACAAATCGAGGACTATATCGACGCTGATATTCAGTTCAAGCGCGTTATTGAGCTAAAACCAAGTGACGCGAGCCCCGTCTTCTTCAATCTTGGGTCGGTCGCAGAGGCTCAGAAGCGTCCCGCCGATGCCATTGAGTGGTACGGCAAAGTCAAAGGCGGCGATTATTTTGTGACGGCGCAACTGAAAATTGCCGGCATTATCGCCAAGCGTGACGGCATGCCGATGGGACGTAAATCCCTGCAAGATGCACAAGCCGCGCAGTCCGATGCGCCCGAGACCCGCATTCAACTCATTCTTGCCGAAGCCCAATTGTTGCGTGACGCCAAGGCATTCAACGAGGCGTTCGATGCATTGTCTGATGCGATCAACAAATATCCCGGCACGGCTGATCTGCTTTACGACCGTGCGATGGTGGCGGAGAAAATCAATAAATTCGATGTGCTCGAGGCGGATTTGCGGAAAGTGATCGAACTAAAGCCGGATCACGCGCACGCCTACAATGCGCTCGGCTATACCTTCGCGGACCGCAATAAACGGCTAGATGAAGCGTACACACTGGTACAGAAAGCACTAAGTCTGTCGCCGAACGACGCGTTCATCATGGATAGTCTGGGTTGGGTACAGTACCGCTCCGGACGCGTGGATGAGGCGCTCGCCACGCTGAAAAAAGCCTATCAAACGCGCCGCGATCCGGAAATTGCGGCGCATCTGGGTGAGGTACTTTGGGCAAAAGGCGAACGTGCAGAAGCGTTGAAGCTGTGGCAAGGCGCGCTGATGGAGAATCCTGAAAACGACCTTTTGCGAACGGTGATGGGTAGATTCAAGCAGTGAATATTCATGGCCAGCTAGTGGATGGTCAACAGCGCCGAGCAAACATGCGGCGCTGTTTTTTCGTGTGCGCAACATTTTTGTCCATTGCCACTTTGGGCGCATGCACGACGATGCCGTTAACGCCATCAGCTATCCCTGCGGTACCTGCTGGAGGGAATGCATTGGCAGCATATTTTTCGCTTAATGGACGTATCAGCGTGCGCGTCAACGATAAAGTCGATAGCGGACAGATTCGCTGGCAGCGCAGTGCGATTGAGGAGCGCATTGGTTTGTACTCGCCGCTCGGTACCCAAGTCGCTGAACTTATCAGCAACAAGCGCACACGCATGGTCACGCTTCGACAGGGAAACGAGATGTCGACCGCTGCCTCGGTTGCAGAATTGACGCAGTCGCTGCTTGGCGTTGCGCTGGATCTGGATCGCATGGCCGAATGGGTACAAGGCGCTGGGCTGCGCGAGAATGAAATAACCGACATGACACTCGGCAATGGTGAAATATGGCGGGTCACCGCTGAGCGCTATGTTGTCAACGGGCAATATCGATTCGCGTCACGGGTAATTGCCACCAGTGGCGACATCATGGTTCGTTTGGTGATTGACGAGTGGACGCCGCAATGAGCGACGCGTCTGAACGCCCGAGCTTTACTGCGCTGGCACCGGCGAAGCTAAACCTGTTCCTACACGTGATCGGTCGTCGCCCGGATGGCTACCACCTCTTGCAATCGGTGTTTGCGCTGATCGATGTTGGCGACACGATCCGTTTCTCAACGCGCAGCGATGGCCTGATTCGGCGGCTTTCCGACCTGCCTGGCGTGAACGAACAGGATGATTTGGTGGTGCGCGCGGCGCAGTTGCTCAAACGGGAAGCCGCGACCATGTCCGGAAACGCCGCGCTTGGCGCTGACATTACGGTAGAAAAAAAACTGCCGATGGGCGGAGGACTGGGCGGCGGCAGCTCGGACGCAGCGACCACATTGCTGGCGCTAAATCGTTTATGGAATTTGGGTTTCTCAAATGAAAGGCTGCAAGCGATTGGTTTGACGCTTGGTGCTGATGTACCGTTCTTTGTCTTTGGTCGCGACGCGTTTGCCGAGGGCGTTGGAGAACAACTACAAGCAGTGGAATTGCCGCGCTGGTGGTACCTCGTATTAACCCCGCCGGTGCAGGTGCCGACCCCGGCTATTTTTGCGCATCCGGAATTGACAAGGGGCACGTTTCCCCTCAAAATGTCGGACTTTTCGGCGAACGGGCTTTTTGGATTGCGTAACGATCTGCAACCCGTTGTTCTGAAAGCATTTCCGGCAGTTTTTCGCTGTTTTAATGCACTGCAAGCCGCGAGTCAAAAATCAGTTTTTGGTGCCCGTCTGACCGGTTCTGGCGCGTGTGTGTTTGCCGCGTTTGAAATCGAGCAGGATGCACGAGACGCGTTTCAGTTGTTGCAGCCGGAATACAAAGGTTTTATTGCTCAAGGGTTGTCCAGGCACCCGTTGTTCGATCCGGCACGATGATTTTTTTTTGATCGTGCCGCATTTCTCACCCTCTCCTTTGGGAGAGGGTTGGGGTGAGGGGAGCCGGCAGTGGATTTTTTGCCGGTTCAGTAGTTAGAGTTTTGGGGAGTCGCCAAGTGGTAAGGCACCGGATTTTG
>JANNRY010000472.1:0-3631 GCA_031401935.1 Betaproteobacteria bacterium
GGCCTTTAACAGCATCGATGAGGTAAAGCTTCAAGGTTATTTTATTGAAGCCAAATTTTTGCTCGATGACAAAGGTACGAATCAGATCGAATGGCGTGGACACAAACGAAGAGACAATCATCAACCCGGCGAAAATAGCCAGCCCCAACGCATAAGGACCGCTGAACCAGTTGGCCGCGAATTGCTGGATCAGCAACATGCCACCGCCCACGGTGAGTGCAAGCAGCAGCAACAGATCAAATACGCTTTCGATCAAACCGAGCCGGTTTTTCTCGATCGTGTAGTCGGCCGCTTTCTGGTGTGATTCCAGCGTGATCGATTCCGTGAACTCTGCCGGCACGGCAGCGCGATTGGCGCGCACGTGGGCAATGTGCCGCAACGTGAGCATGCTGCCGAACGCGAAGCTCAGGGCCACGAACAAAAGAAAAATAAGGGTAAAGGCGGGTGCGGTCATCGAAAGTGTCGGTTGTGAATCATGAGAAAATGGGACATTCCAGTATTTTACGGCGCATTTGCCGCCATTCGACACTCAACCGAGACCTGAACATGCCACAAGATCAAAACAACCTCATCTGGATCGATATGGAAATGACCGGTCTGGTACCGGAAACCGACCGCATTATCGAGGTCGCCATCGTCGTCACGGACGCCAATCTCAATACCATCGCCGAAAGCCCTGTGCTGGTGCTGCATCAACCGGATGCCGTGCTGGACGGCATGGATGCATGGAACAAATCCACGCACAAAAAATCCGGCCTCATCGACAAAGTGAAAGCATCCACGCTCACCGATGCCGATGTTGAAAACCAGATGATTGAATTTCTAAAGCTGCATGTACCCGCCAGTACCTCGCCCATGTGCGGCAACTCGATCTGTCAGGACCGCCGCTTTATGGCGCGCGGCATGCCAAAACTGGAAGCGTATTTTCATTACCGCAACCTCGATGTTTCCACGCTCAAGGAACTCGCCAAACGCTGGAAGCCCTCGATCATGGCAGGCATGAAAAAGCACGGCAAGCATGAAGCGTTGGCCGATATTTACGAGAGTATTGAAGAGCTCAAGTATTATCGGGAGCATTTTTTGCAGGCGGAGTAGGCGGGGGTTTTAGAGCAAAAGCCCGATGAAGCCTGGCTTATGTGGTGGTATGGTGGCAGTCTTAGCAAAATCTAACCCTGTCATTTCGAACGCGGTTTTGTTGGGTGAGAAATCTGCTGTTGTTATGGCATCGTACGCAGTACAGTCATTTTTATCGAACCTGTTATCGCATCGATTGACGTAGTAAACTAACCACCATTAGTTTACTGCAAGGTCGCCATGCTCATCGTCAATATCCACGACGCTAAAACGCAACTTTCCCGCTTGGTTGAGCAGGCCGCAAAGGGTGAGGCATTCATCATCGCCAAGGCAGGCAAGCCGATGGTGAAAGTGATTCCGCTGGGGAAAGCGGAAACAGGAACGATGAGTCGCTTGGGCTTCATGGCTGGCGAGTGTGTTGTTCCGGATGATTTTGATCAAATGGGTAGCGATGAAATTGCGCGGCTGTTTGCGGACAAAAAAACGTGAACCTGTTGCTGGATACCCATCTTCTGCTGTTGGCTGCGAGCGAGCCTGAGCGCCTCTCGACGAAAGCGTGTGACTTGTTGCTTGATCCTAACAATCAACTCTTGTTCAGCGCGGCCAGCCTATGGGAAATATCCATCAAGAACGGGCTTGATCGCGCCGATTTCAAAGTCGATCCGCGCCGTTTGTGGCGTCTGCTATTGGTCAACGGCTATCGCGAACTTCCTGTCAGCAGCGAACACACGGTCGCCGTGAATGAGTTACCGCCGCTGCACAAAGATCCTTTTGATCGAATCCTGATAGCCCAAGCGCGCGCGGAGGGACTGTTATTGTTGACGGCGGATAAGGCGGTCGCGAAATATGGCGATGGGGTGCGAAAAGTATGAAAGCCCACTTCGCGCTATGGAATCTCGGCTTTCGTCCGTTCTACCTGCTTGCGACGATTTTCGGCGCACTCAGCGTGCTGCTTTGGGCGGCGCAGTTTTCGGGCCTGCTGCGTTCCACATACTTGCAAGGCTCCATATGGCACGCATACGAAATGCTGTTTGGATTTACCACCGCCGTTATCGCCGGCTTTCTGCTGACGGCTGTTCGCGCATGGACGAACCAGCCGACGGCGAGCGGTGTACCGTTAATGGGATTGGCGGCACTTTGGGTCTGCGGAAGGGTGCTCGTGCTTACCCCGCTTGCCGTGTCGTCTGCCGTCGTAAATGCGGCATTTCCTGTCGCGGTCGCTGTGGCAATCGGCATACCGATGTGGCGATCACGCAATCTGCGCAACTATTTTCTGGCCGGGCTGCTGTTGCTGATGGGCGTGCTGAGCCTCGTGGTGCATCTTGCGCTGCGGCCGGACGCCAGCATCACGCCGCGCCTGGGCCTGCAACTTGCACAGGATGTCGTGTTGTTTATCATGGCGGTCATGGGCGGTCGCGTGATCCCGATGTTTACCAACAACGGGGTACCAGGTGCCAACGCAACGCGCAATGTACTGGTAGAGAAGTTCGCCTTGGGCGCGGTTATCTTGCTCTTTGCGGCCGACCTCCTGCAATTGCCGCAAACGGTCATCGCCGTGATTGCGCTGACGGGTGCGCTCTTGCATGCCGCACGGCTGGCTCTCTGGAAGCCGTGGCGCACTCTCGCCACGCCGCTGGTGTGGATACTTCATGCTGCATACGCCTGGCTTGTTGTGCATCTGCTTCTACGTGGCTTGCTTGCGTTGGAGCTACTGGCAGGGACATACGCCACCCACGCGCTTACCATCGGCGCGATTGGCGGCCTGACTCTGGGCATGATGACGCGTACCGCACGCGGCCACACCGGGCGCACATTGGTCGCGGATGGTTTCGAGCTGACAATGTTTCTCTTGATACAAGCGGCAGCGCTGGTTCGCGTCTTTGGCGGCATCGCGTTACCTGCGTTTTATATGGCGGGTGTTCAGTTGTCGGCTTTGTTGTGGGCGGCGGCCATGGGTCTGTATGCGATCCGCTATTGGCCGGTGCTAACGCGCGCGCGTCTCGATGGCAAACCCGGCTAAGGGGCGCGGCATATGGCACTCCACCACGCATTTTCCGGCGAAATAGTTGACCTTCGGCCGCTAGGCGCGCCGTTAGTTGACACGCAGTCCACCACGGTTCTGCGTGATGCCCAACTCAAGGTCATGAGAATTGTTTTGCCCGCCGGAAAGCAGTTGCCCGCCCATGCGGTCGAAGGCCCGATTACGATGCACTGTCTTGAAGGCGAGATCGATGTCATCGCCCACGGTTGCTGCAAGACCATGCGCGCGGGCGACTTTATGTATCTGGCGGGGGAAGTGCCTCACGCGCTCTGTGCAAAAGAAGATTCGGCAGTACTGGTGAGTATCGTGGTGCAGAAACCGCTTCTCTGAGCCGACATGATCAAGAGCTGCAAATGCAACAGCGTGAATTGAACCGAAAAAACGGGTCGCGTTGACCCATTTGTTTCCCTCCGCCGTGTGACGTTGGGCTGATAAATCTAGCCGAACTCACACGTCGCTACCGCGTTACGCAGGCTAATCCAGCCACCCCTTACTCTTAAAGTAAGCAAACGGCAC
>JANNRY010000473.1:0-4495 GCA_031401935.1 Betaproteobacteria bacterium
CAGTATTTGGCGGTTGGTCAGGTTGAATAATGTTATCGATAGCGCGTGGCGTCGTTGACCAGCGGCAGGCCATCTTTCCAGCGAGTGAGATTATCCAAAAAAAGTTCGCCGACACGTGTGTAGTAGCCGATGGAATGGCTAGCTGTGTGCGGCGTGACGATTACGTCCGGCATTGTCCATAGAAGCGAATCTGCGGATAACGGCTCGAGTTCAAATACATCAAGGAAAGCACCCGCCAGATGGCGTTGTTGCAGCGCCTGAATAAGATCATGTTCGACGACGATCTCGCCGCGCGATACGTTGATCAGATATGCGCCGCGAGGTAAACGTGCCAGCAGGTCGGCGTTCATCATGCGACGCGTGATACCGGTGAGTGGGCATGCCAGCAACAACCAGTCGGCGCGGGGCAACACGTTGGATAGATCTGCGTAGGCGATTGTTTCAGCGCAATGCGCCGCCGGTGCTGCCGACGTGCGTACACCAATCACATGTAGTCCAATCGCCGTGAGCAAGCGTGCGATCTCCAATCCTATCGGGCCGAGGCCTACAACCACTGCCGTTTGTCCCCTCAGGTCGCGCGGCGCACGTTGGTCAATCAGCGGCTCCCAAGCGCGTCGCTGCTGTGCTTCCATTAATTGAGGAAAACGTCGAGCCAATGAGAGCAAACCGCCGACAGCCGACTGTGCAACCGTATCGGCTGTGAGCCCCGAGGATGTGGTCACTGCTACGCCACGCGCGATTAATTCTGAATAAATTGGACGGTCGGCACCGGCAGAGTGGGTGTGCACCCATCTCAGCGTTTTAGATTGTCGCAGCAAATCAAAGAATGCTGCCAGTGAGTCCGATAAAACAGTCTTGGTAGATCTGCCAGAGATGTCTTTGGTGAGAAACGCAATATCAATGGCGACATTTTTTGATCGCACACTTGACGAATCCGGTGTCACCAATGCATGCGGCACGGCATCAAGCCGTGACCGTATGCCCGTGCCGAAACGCTCGATGGCATCTTGCGACAACAGGATGCGCAATGCACTGGCGGAAGTCGATGAGGTAGGCGGCATGAAATACAAACAACGAAATTAAAAACTGATTATAGGATTGGCAACTCTGTACCGATACTAGCGTTTTTTGACAGTACATATAAGTTTTATCTATATACTTTGTAGACGTTTTTATAAGCGGAAATTGCAATGGATATACGGCAGTTGCGTTACTTCGTCCAGATTGTCGAGAGCGGCAGTTTGCTCAAGGCTTCTCGTCAAATATTTATCGCGCAACCAGCGCTTAGCCAGCAATTGGCCAAACTGGAAGCAGAAGTCGGTGTCATGTTGCTCACGCGCTCAGCGCGGGGCGTGGTGCCGACTGAAAATGGTCATGCGCTCTATCACCATGCCAAGTTCCTGATTCGTCAGGTTGATCAGTCGGTATTGATCGCGCGTCAGGGGCCTTCCGCCATCGCCGGGCTGGTATCGATTGGCTTGGCACCTACTACCGTAGCTGCTATCGGGCTTGAATTGGTTCGGCACCTGCGCAACAAATACCCGGCGATTATGCTTAATGTGGTCGAAAGCCTGAGTGGTCATCTGGAACAAATGCTCGAACTGGGGCGGCTGGATATGGCTGTGTTGTTCAAACAGTTGGTATTGCCACGCCATGCTGCGCAACCCTTGATTGATGAGACGCTGGTGGTTGTTTTGCCCGCTGTGAGCAAGCTGGTGCCGATGCGTCGCCGCAATTTAACTTTGTCGGAGGCCTGCCGCCTGCCGTTGATTCTTCCCACTGCATCGCATGGATTGAGACGCCGCATTGACATCGAGATAGAGCAACAGAATCTGCGCCTTAATCTTGTCGCCGAAGTGGATTCGCTGGCGCTTTTAATGGCTTCGGTGCGTGAAGGGTTTGGTGCCACCATCCAGCCGATGTCAGCGACATTGGTAGGTGCGCGCAGCCCGAAAGAGTGGCGGGTACTGGAAATTTCTGATGCCAATCTTACCCGCAGGAATTATCTCTACACGCTGGGAAACGATAAGCTCTCTCCCGCCGCAGTGGTGGTACGCGATGAATTATTGCTTCTCGTACGCACGCTCGTGGACAGCGGGCGATGGCCGGGCGCACGCGCAGATGCAGCACTGCCTGCAGCCGCTTAGAGATTTGTTTGAATCATCGTTTTTGCTATCGATAAATCTTATATCTATTCGCGCAAATCAGTATTTGTTGGTTTGGCTGTCCCGACACTAAAGTACCATTAGTAGTTAATAGCGCTGCGGCAATTACGACTTTTTTTCGTGTATGCCCCGTAAAAGGAGAACTAAATTGATAAATCACATTTTGCGTATTGCAACCGCATTAGCGTTAGCTGTTCCGGCTACATCCGTCTTGGCACAAACGTATCCGAGCAAACCCGTCAAGCTGGTTGTCGCGTTCACGGCGGGCGGCACCACGGATTCGCTGACGCGATTGATCGGCCAACGGCTTGGGGACCGTTACAAGCAATCGTTTATTGTCGAGAACAAGCCCGGGGGCGGTGGCAATATCGGTACTGAATTTGTAGTCCGTTCACCCGCAGACGGATACACCTTGATCGTCAATTCGGTCGGGCCGATGGCCATCAACGCATCGCTCTACAAAACGCTCACCTACGACCCGCAGGTTGACCTGGTACCGATTGTGCAATTTGCCGATGTGCCGAATGTATTGGTGGTGCCGCCTTCACTGAATATAAAAACCATGCCGGAGCTGATCGCCTATGCCAAGGCCAATCCCGCGAAAACCAATTACGCATCGACCGGCACTGGTACTTCCTCGCATCTTGCGAGTTTCCTGCTCGCACAAAAAGCAGGATTTTCTGCGGCACACATTCCCTACAAAGGAGCAGGCGCGGTGGTTGATTTGCTGGCGGGCCGCGTGCAATTCATGTTTGCGACTATCCCTTCCGTGATCGGTCACATCCGCGCTGGCACGTTGACCGCAATTGCCGTCAGCAGCTTGCAGCGTTCCCGTTCGCTGCCAATGGTGCCGACCGTGCATGAGTCGGGCTTTCCAGAATTTCAGGCCGGTTCGTGGTTTGGCTTGTTTGCGCCCAAGGGCACCCCCGCTGCGATTACCGCAGAACTCAATAAATCTGTAAACGAGATACTGCGCGATCCGGAAATCACTGCCAAAATGGTTCAGGAAGGTGCGGACCCAATCGGCGGCACTGCAGCGCAATACGCTACATTTATCAAAGCCGAACACGAAAAGTGGAAAGCCGTCGTGAAAGCATCGGGCGCTGTCGCCGAATGACGTTGGTTAATAGGGCAGCGCTGTAGCCATGTTGGATGTGCTGGTCATCGGCGGTGGTAACGCCGGTCTGTGTGCTGCACTCATGGCACGTGAGGCAGGTGCTTCGGTGCTGTTGCTCGAATCTTCCCCGAAGGAATGGCGGGGCGGCAATTCCCAGCACACTCGTAATCTGCGCTGCATGCACAATGCGCCGCAGGATGTACTGATCGATGCATACCCTGAGGAAGAGTTCTGGCAGGATCTGCTCAAAGTCACTGGGGGACTGACCAACGAAGCACTCGCCAGACTCACCATTCGCGCGTCGGCCAATTGCCGTGATTGGATGCGTCAGCACGGTGTGCATTTCCAGCCGCCGCTCTCTGGTGCGCTACATGTGGCGCGAACCAATGCTTTTTTTATGGGTGGTGGCAAGGCGCTTGTGAACGCTTATTACCGTAGTGCCGAAAAATTGGGCGTACAAATTCGTTACAACGCCACGGTGGACTCGATTGAGATGGATGGTGATCGTTTCGTCGCAGCACGTGTCGGGAAGGAGTCCATTGCCGCGCGCACCTGCGTGCTGGCTGCTGGGGGCTTCGAATCAAATCGGGAATGGCTGCGCGAGGCGTGGGGACAAAACGAAGCTGGCGAATGGCCAACGGATAATTTTTTGATTCGCGGTACGCGTTTTAATATGGGCGTGCTGCTGAAAGACATGATGAAAGCTGGCGCCGATTGTGTCGGCGATCCTTCGCAGTCGCATTGTGTTGCCATCGACGCGCGCGCACCGATTTACGACGGCGGTATTTGTACTCGCATCGATTGCGTTTCCTTGGGCGTGGTGGTGAATCGCGATGGCGTGCGGTTTTATGATGAAGGCGAAGATTTCTGGCCCAAACGTTATGCCATCTGGGGCCGTCTGGTGGCACAGCAGCCGGGTCAGATCGGTTATTCGATCATCGATGCCAAGGCGCTTGGACGCTTTATGCCGCCAGTGTTTCCGGGCACCAAGGCTGATTCAATTGGTGAGTTGGCTGGCGCGCTGGGGCTCAATACAGGCAACTTTGTCGAGTCGATCAACGCATTCAACCGAGCCTGCCAACCCGGCACGTTCGACCACACCGCGCTTGATGATTGTCATACCGAGGGATTAAATCCGGCCATGACCCATTGGGCACGACCCATAGACAAGCCACCGTTTTATGGCTACGCGCTGCGGCCGGGAATAACATTC
>JANNRY010000474.1:0-4722 GCA_031401935.1 Betaproteobacteria bacterium
ATTTTGGTGTCAGCACGAATCGACCCCAGCATCGCGGCCAGATCATTGCCGAAATTCTTTGCCGGCACCTCGATGCCAGCCGCACCGACAGCCTGGGTAGCCAACGGATACACCGCAAATGCGTGCTGTGAATAGATTGCAGAATCGCCCGTTCTCAAAAACGTGCGGGCAGCCAATTCAAGAATGTCATTGGAGCCATTGCCCAGAATAATTTGCTCGGGCGATACCGCATATTTTTTTGCGATTGCGGCCTTGAGCGCGAATCCCCCGCCATCCGGATACATCGCCAAATCGCCGAGCGCCGCTTGGATGGCCGCCATCGCCTTGGGGCTGGCGCCGAGTGGATTTTCATTGGATGCGAGCTTGACGATGTCGGCCTCGTTCATGCCAAGCTCACGCGCAACGTCGGAGATTGGTTTGCCGGGCTGGTATGGCGCAATGGACCGGATGTATACCGGCGCAAGCGCGGCAAGATCGGTAGGAGGAGACGACGCAGTCATAATTTCAATCGAGGTAAAAAATTTATTGTCGGATGGCTTTGGGGTCTTGGGGCTGGAGTACAACATCTGCGCCGCGCCTGATGGCATCAGGCGCGCGGGATTCAGTGTTACAGAACCGCCACCGGATAAGAGCCAAGAACTTTCACATACCCGGCGATCTTGCGAAGTTCTGCGAGCGCCTCGACCACATTGGCATCATCTTGATGTCCGTCGATGTCAACAAAAAACAGGTACTCCCACATCGCTACCTTCGACGGGCGTGATTCGAACTTGCTCATCGAGACGCCACGCTTGGCGAACGGCGTTAGCATTTCATATACGGCACCGGCACGATTTGCCGCAGATAACACCAGCGACGTTTTATCTTTGCCCGTTGTGGAAGGCTTGGGCTCGTAATTGCCCAGTACCAAAAATCGCGTAGTGTTGTTCGGCTCGTCTTCAATGTTCGACGCAAGCAATGTCAAGCCGTAGTGCTCGGCCGCCATTTCGCCGGCGACGGCTGCGGAAAATGGCTCAATCGACGCACGTCGCGCAGCTTCGGCATTCGAAGAAACCGCGACACGTTCGGCATGCGGCATATTCGCGTTCAGCCATTCGTGACACTGCGCCAAAGACTGTCCGTGCGAGAACACGCGCTGAATGGCGTTCAACTCAGATCGTGAACGCGCCATCAGGTGATGATGAATCCTTAACAGTACTTCACCGCAGGTTTTCAGCGTTGTTTGCGGCATCAAGTCGAGCGAGCGACCAACCGCGCCTTCGGTGGAATTTTCTACTGGCACCACGCCGAAATCAGCGGCACCAGATTCCACACTGCGGTAGACC
Source organism: Betaproteobacteria bacterium (assembly GCA_031401935.1). GTDB lineage: Bacteria > Pseudomonadota > Gammaproteobacteria > Burkholderiales > Usitatibacteraceae > UKL13-2. The sequence continues at coordinate 1,326 of JANNRY010000474.1, forward strand.
TCGTCGATGGAGGACTGCGGCATGGTTTCAGCACCCTCGCCGAATTGCTTCACCGCAGCGCGTTCACTAAAAGTCCCCTGCGGCCCGAGATAAGCAACCGTCACCGGACGCTCAAGCGCCAGGCAGGCCGACATGATTTCGCGGAACAGTCGCGCGGCGACTTCGTCCGGTAACGGGCCTTCATTGATGTCGATAATGCGGCGCAGTACTTCGGCTTCGCGTTCGGGCCGATAGGCTTGCCCAATTTTCAAAGACCCGACTTTGCGCGCGAGCGCTGCACGCGCGTTTAGGCGCGCAAGGATATCGATATCCAGCACGTCAATTTCAGATCGAAGTTTGGTAAGGTCGTCAGACATTGTGTTGGTTTTCTGTCAGTCGCAGACGGCAACGAATAGAAGCGGAAAGTGAAGGCGAATTCAGTCTGATTTTACCCGTTACGCCGCGCAAATTCCCGCATGAATTCTGACAACACCTTTACGCCGGACAACGGCATCGCGTTATAAATCGAAGCACGCAACCCACCAATCACTTTGTGGCCCTTCAATCCCGCAAGTCCGGTCGCGAGTGCGCCCTCAAGGAATTTTGCATTGAGCGAATCATCTTTGAGAAAAAACGGCACGTTCATTCGTGAGCGATCATCGACCGCGACATCATTGCGATAAAAACCATTTGACTCGTCAATGCACCCGTATAGCAGTTTCGCCTTTGCAATATTTTGCTTTTCCAACCCATCCAGCCCACCTTGTTTTTTTATCCACTTGAAGGTGAGACCCGCGAGATAAACGGCGAAAGTCGGCGGCGTATTGAGCATCCACTCGCTTGCCGCTTGCTGCGTGTAGTCAAAGACGGATGGCGTAAATGGGTGCGCGCCACCGAGCAAATCTTCGCGAATAATTACAAACGTGAGGCCGGAGGGCCCGATGTTTTTTTGTGCGCCACCATAGATGCAGCCAAATTTTGAAACATCCATCGGTCGCGACATGATGTGCGAGGAAGCATCAGCGACCAGCGGCACATCGTCATCGATTATTGGTGTCCAGAAATACTCGACGCCGTGGATGGTTTCATTGGTGCAAATGTGCCGGAAAGCCGTGTCCTTATTAGGCCTCCAGCTTGCTTGTTTGGGCACGTAGGTAAAGTTTTTGTCTTCCGATGAAGCGATCACACTCACTTCGCAATACTTGCCGGCTTCCTTGATCGCGCCTGCCGACCAATGCCCGGTGTTGACGTAATCGGCTTTGGTTTTTCCGCGCAATAGATTAAGCGGCACTAATGAAAACTCGCCCTTGCCGCCACCTTGCAAAAACAGGATTTTGTAATTGGCGGGGATAGCCAGCAACTCGCGGAAGTCGCCCTCAACTTCCGCCGCAACTTCCATGAATACCTTGCCGCGATGGCTCATTTCCATCACGGACATGCCGGTGCCATGGAAATCGAGCAGTTCTTCCTGCGCCTGTGTCAGTACCTCGAGCGGGATCGCGGCGGGGCCCGCGGAAAAGTTATAAACGCGGGACATCACTTTGCCGCTGGTGCGTCTTTGTCCTTGCCACTTTTTTCGATCTGCGTAACGACGTCTTTTGTCGCCGACTCCATGATGGCGCTTACTTTTGGCGCAATGATTGCCATAATTTCTGGCATGGTTTCCTGCATCATTTTTGGCATGAGATTTAGCGCTTTGTTGCCTGCTGGGCTCGTGTAAAAAGCGGTGGTCGCCTTGATTTCAGCGGTGGTGAAATTTTTTGCGTAGGCGCGCGCCATCACGTCCTCGAAACCCTGAATCACTGTTGGATCGTTATAAAGTTCGGTCATCGCCTTCGACGACTTGGCCGATGACTCTTGCGCGGCTTTGCGTGCGATGCTTTTTTGCTCCGGCGTCAATTTGCGTGCGCTTGGCGACGACTCGATCATCTGATCGATCATCTGATTCATTTGCTGCATCATCGGGCCGGACATCTGCGCCATCATTTGCTTAAATTTCATTACATCCAGCAGTTCCTTGACGGCGGCGCGTTGCTCAGCATCCACCGGCGCTGGTGCCTGCGCGAGAGCGCTAACACTGGCGAACACCAGGGCGGCCAAAACCAGTTTCAGGTTTTTCATGATTCATCCTCCTCATCTGACTCAACAATTTTCTGCAACCCGGATAGTTTGGAGCCCTCATCCAGATTGATCAGCGTCACGCCCTGCGTGGAGCGGCCCATCTCGCGGATCTGCTTGACCTTGGTGCGGATCAATACACCACCGGTGGTAATCATCATGATTTCATCTTCCGGACGCACCAGAACCGCTGCGACGACTTTACCGTTGCGCGAGCTGGTCTGGATTGCGATCATGCCTTGCGTGCCGCGACCGTGGCGCGTGTATTCGACAATCGAAGTGCGTTTTCCATAACCGCGCTCGGTCGCCGTCAAGACACTCTGCTGCTCATCTTCGGCAACCAGCATCGCGATAACCTTGCCGCCTTTCGACAAATTCATACCCCGCACACCACGTGTATCCCGGCCAGTGCTGCGTACATCGGCCTCTTCAAAGCGCACTGCCTTACCTTCGTTTGAAAACAACATTACGTCGCACTTACCATCGGTCTGGGCGACGCCGATGAGATTGTCGCCGTCATCGAGCGCAATAGCGATGATGCCGGCTTTGCGTGGGTTACTGAAATCAGACAGTGCCGTTTTCTTGACCACACCGTCGCTAGTCGAAAAGAACACATATTTGTCTTCGGCAAAATTCTTGACCGGTAATACCGCACTGATTTTTTCGTTCGGCTGCATTTGCAGAAGGTTGACGATGGGCTTGCCACGCGACGCGCGCGAACCTTGCGGGATCTCGTACACTTTCACCCAATAAACACGACCCTTATTGGAGAAGCACAGCACGTAATCATGTGTGTTTGCGATGAACAGCGTGTCGATGAAATCATCTTCCTTCATCGCCGTTGCCTGCTTGCCGCGCCCGCCGCGCTTCTGCGCGCGATAGTCAGCAATCGGCTGATACTTGATATAGCCAGTGTGCGACATCGTCACGATCACCTCTTCGGCGGCGATCAAGTCTTCCATCGACATTTCCTGACCGTTAACGACGATCTCGGAACGACGCTTGTCGCCGAATTGCTGTTTCACTTCTGCAAGCTCGGTGGCAATGATTAGCGATACGCGTTCAGGCTTGTTGAGAATGTCGAGCAGGTCGCTGATTTTCTCCATCACGTCTTTGTATTCGGCAACGATCTTGTCTTGCTCCAGCCCGGTCAAACGTTGCAGACGCAGTTCGAGAATTGCTTGTGCCTGAGCTTCCGATAAACGGTAGCCGTTGTTTTGTAGGCCGAATTCCTTGGGTAGTCCTTCCGGACGATATTGATCCGCCATCGCACGGGTCAATAATTCTTCGACCAACTTGG
>JANNRY010000475.1:0-4132 GCA_031401935.1 Betaproteobacteria bacterium
GCGGATATTTTCCAGTACCGGCGCTTTTAGCCCGGATTTCACAAAAACGTCGGAAAGGTCTTTGACACGATTACTGACAGACCCATCCAGTTCACCAAGCGGAAAACGGTCGCCTTCCACATGCCGGACCATACCGGGTGCAACCAATTCCGTCGCCGGATAAACCACACAGCCAATGATGCGCTCGGCCGGAATACCGTCTTTGCAAACGCCGCGCGGATCAACCGCCTGCACGGTGCTACCCGCCAGCGGTCCGCCATGCATGTGGAAATACCAGAACGGGATGCCGTTCTGCATCGTGATGATGGTGGTCTTGGGGCCGAGCAATGGCGACAATTGGTGCACTACCGCTTCCACCTGATGCGATTTCAACGCAAGAATCACGCAATCGACATGGCCCACCGCTGCGAAGCTGTCGGTGGCTTTTGCGCCCTTGGCTTCGAGCACGGTGCCGTCGTTCATTTTCACGGTCATGCCGCGAGTACGAATGGCGTCGAGATTTTTCCAGCGCGCGATAAAAGTGACATCCTCCCCCGCATGCGCAAGCTTCGCGCCCACGAAGCCGCCGATGGCGCCCGCGCCGACGATACAAAATTTCATTATTTCCCCTAATCGCTGTTACAGACTGAATCAAGAATAATTGTGCGTTGCACAATAATACCTTGATAGCCGTCAATCGGGGAAGACGTAGCGCCTCACCGCTTTGTTTTAAATCACAATTTTTTTGTGGTGCCAGCGCAGCTTCTAGGCAGTCTTTTTGCGATTTACCACTACCAACAAGGCAATACCTGCCAATATCATGGGCAGCGAAAGCCACTGCCCCATCGACATGCCAAACGAAAGCAATCCCAGAAAGCTATCCGGCTCGCGCGTAAATTCCGCCAGAAACCGGAAGCTGCCGTAACCGATCAGGAATATCGCCGACACCGCGCCCACTGGTCGCGGTTTTCGCGCATAGAACCAAAGAATCACGAATAGCAGAATGCCTTCCATCGCGAATTGATAAAGCTGGGATGGATGCCGCGCAACCGCGGTGGCATCCACCTGCGGAAACCACATTGCCCACGGCCAGACGCTCGGGTCGGCGACGCGCCCCGGCAATTCACCGTTGATAAAATTGCCAAGCCGCCCTGTGGCCAAGCCTGTTGGTACTAACGGCGCAATGAAATCGGTGACCTGAAAAAAAGTGCGGTTGGTCTTTCTGCCAAATACCAGCATCGCCACCAGCACACCGAGGAACCCGCCGTGGAAGGACATGCCGCCCTGCCAGATATAAAAGATCTCAATGGGATTTGAGAGGTAGTACATCGGCTTGTAAAAAAGCACGAAGCCCAATCTGCCGCCAAGCACCACACCCAACATGCCGTAAAAAAGCAGATCGTCGAGATTCTCTTTCGTGAAGCCCATATCGGGTCGGCGCTTCATGTGCATGCGCCCGAGCACCAGAAAAAGCACGAACGCGGCGACGTACATGAGGCCGTACCATCGGATGGCGATGGGGCCTAGTGAGAGCGCGATGGGGTCGAATTGGGGGTGGATTAGCATGGGATGTGAGTCGTTGGATAAATTTTATGTGCTGCTTTCCCTCACCCTAGCCCTCTCCCAGAGGGAGAGGGAATATTCACTATTATTTGGGAGTTTGTGTTTTTGCCTCTCCTTTGGGACAAGGGAACACTTGAAGCGAAGCAGAGGCCGACGCAACGCGGCGGGTGAGGGAAAGCGGTAAAAGAAACGGTGATTATCGCATTGGCTCAGCTACGCGCCGCTCAGTGCGTCACTCGCCTGTAACGCAAACAACTTAATCCGCCTTAATCCCCGACTTCTTCACCACGTCATTCCAGCGAGCAGCCTCGACCTTAATGAAATCAGCAAACTCTTTCGGCGTACTCGTCGAAGGCTCAGCGGCCTCAGCCTTCAGGCGATCCGCGACGGCGGCAGTCTTTCCCGCCTCTGCCGCAGCCTGTGCAAGCTTCTGGATGATTGCATCCGGCGTACCCGCAGGTGCAATCAAGCCATACCACTGCGAAGTCTCAAACCCCGGATAACCTTGCTCGGCAACGGTTGGCACATCCGGCATCGCGGGTGAGCGCTTGGCGGTACCGATGGCAATCGGGCGCAGCGTACCGGCCTTCACATGTGCCATCAGTGGCGGCGCGCCAGTGAATGTCCCGTCCGTGCGACCAGCGAGCAGATCGGTCATCATCGGACCGGTGCCTTTGTAGGGCACGTGGGTCGCGGTGAAGCCTGCGGTCAGTGCGATATACGCCATCGCGAGATGCCCCGAACTGCCGTTACCGGCCGAACCATAATTCAGCGCGCCCGGGCTTTTCTTGGCGTACTCCACAAACTCCTTGAGATTTTTCACCTTCATTTTTTCCGAATTCACTACCAACAAGCTAGGCACTTTCGCCAGCAGCGTGATCGGCACGAAATCCTTGACCGGGTCGTAAGGCAGCTTTGCAAACATGGCCGGGTTCACAGCGAGTGTGCCAACGTGGCCGAGGATGATCGTGTAGCCATCCGGCGCGCTACCCTTTACTTCCTGCATCGCGATATTGCCAGCACCTCCGGGTTTGCTTTCAACAACAACGGATTGGCCGAGTATCTTCGACATTTCGCCCGCAAATGAACGCGAAACGATATCCGAACTGCCGCCCGGCGCGAATGGCACGAGCAGGCGGATGGGTTTGTTGGGATATTGCGCATGGGCTGCACCAGTTATGAGCGCTGCCATCACCGCGCAGACAGCCAAAATTTTCTTTTTCATATTGCTCCTCACGTTATTTGTTTTCATCACAAGCGGAATTCCCGCATCCGGTAGAATCATCCACAATTGTGCATCCTTATCCGGATGTAGTCACGCAAATGAAAGCCGCCACTCTTGAAGTCTGCAAACCCACTGCGGAAAGGCATCAAGAGTAAATTACCAGCGACCCTCTCCGCAAGCTCTCCTCCCCCCTCGTGGGGGAGGATGGCCGACAGGCCAGGAGAGGGGGAGCAGCCACCAAACAATCACCCACGTCAGACACAACGATCAGAGCCAACCATGACCACCCCCACCACCCCAAAATACCGCTCCTTCACCATCACCCAGGGCAATGAACGCGCGCCCAACCGCTCCATGCTGCGCGGCATCGGCTACCAGGATGACGACTTCAAAAAGCCCTTCATCGGCTTAGCCAACGGCCACTCCACACTGAACCCCTGCAACGCCGGCATCCAGCCGCTGGCCGATGCTGCCGACGCCGCCATTCGCGAAGCGGGCGGTATGCCGCAGATGTTCGGCACCATCACCGTCACCGACGGTATCTCGATGGGCACCGAGGGTATGAAGTATTCGCTGGTCAGCCGCGAGGTGATCGCCGACTCCATCGAAACCGCCTGCCAATCGCAATTCATGGACGGCGTGCTCGCCATCGGCGCGTGCGACAAGAATTTACCGGGCGCCATGATCGGCGTGCTGCGCATGAATATCCCCGCCATCATGGTTTACGGCGGCACCATCAAGCCCTGCCATCACAAGGGGCAGGACTTGCAAGTCGTCTCCGTATTCGAAGCGGTCGGCGCATTCAACGCCGGCAAGATGAGTGAGGAAGATTTCGGCTGCATCGAGCGGTGCGCGATCCCCGGCGTGGGTGCCTGCGGCGGCATGTACACCGCCAACACGATGTCGAGCGCCTGCGAAGCGATCGGCATGTCGCTGCCCTTTTCTTCCACCATGGCCGCAGAAGACGAGGAGAAAAAAGATTCCGCCGCCGAATCAGCACGCGTGCTACTCGCCGCCGTGCAAAACAATATCCGCCCGCGCGATATCGTCACCCGCAAATCAGTCGAGAACGCCATCGCCGTCATCATGGCCGTGGGCGGCTCGACTAACGCGGTGCTGCATTTCCTGGCCATCACCCACGCGGCCGATGTGGATTGGACCATCGATGATTTTGAGCGCATGCGCAAAAAGGTTCCCGTCATCTGTGACCTGAAGCCCTCCGGCAAATACGTCGCGGTCGATCTGCACAAGGCCGGCGGCATCCCGCAGGTGATGAAGCTTTTGTTGAATGCCGGCCTGCTGCATGGCGACTGCATGACCATCACCGGCAAGACTGTCGCCGAAACATTGAAAGATGTGCCGGAC
>JANNRY010000476.1:0-8926 GCA_031401935.1 Betaproteobacteria bacterium
CCCTGTTCGGGGCGTTTTTCATGTTGTTTGAACAAGTCTGAGCAAATTGTGGGTCAGGTATTGCCTAAGTAACATCATAACGAAAGACCTGCCCCCTGATTCTGTGTGACCTCGGATTCTGTCTTCAAGCTAAAATAAAAAAGCCCCGGGGGATACCCGGGGCTAAGCCTAATCGTGTCGATTAGGAGGAGGAGACGTCAGTACAGAATTACTTGCGCTTTGAAGGCGTCGCTTTGGCAACGGTTTCAGCGGCCGATTTGAGCGCGCTCTCAGAGTAGGTCGACAATTGCTTGCCGGCTTTGGTCAGCGTGTCCATCGCGGCGGTAGAAGCAGCCATGCTGGACTTGAGTGCGGCAAACGCAACATCGGAACCTGCAGGAGCAGATTTGGCTGCCTTGTCCAGACCTTCAACCATCGTTTTTTGGAACGTTGCGACGCGTTCTTCAACCAGTGCGCCAAACTTGGCTTGAGCGGCATTGCTGATTTCGTACAGATTCTTGGAGTAGCCGGTCATGAATTCAACGCCGGTTTCCGATGCTTTGGTGGTCAGGCCGTTCAATGCTTGTGCGTCCTTGACGGCACCAACAGCTTTTGCGTTTTTTGCGGTCACATCGAGGCTAACTTTGGCAGCTTCGAGGTTGAGTGCGAACATGCGCTCGATGCTGTCGAGTGAAACGGTTGCGAATTTCATTGCGTCTTCGATTGCAGATTTGGAGAAGTCACCAAATTGCTCGTTAGCCATATTGAGGGTTGTCATGTTTATGCTCCGTAAGTGGATTGAATTTTGGGTTGCCTTGGTGGTTGCGGGTGAAGCTCCCAACTAGGCGGCACGATTACGGTTTTCACCTCTTGGCTTATGTTGTTGCCGAAAAATGGTGCACCGCACAAGACGAATACTAATCCCAAGAATCTATCAAGTCAAGCAATTTATGTTGCACCGCACCATAAATAATTTATAGCACCGCAGCAATCAAAAAATGCTATGATAATCAAGCATCTAGTCGTTCCGCATCAAGAAATACATTGCGCTGCAATCACGCGCAAACGGTATTTTTTTCATTGCGCAACATGTCGAGTTGCTTATCCGGCCCACTGGGCTGATTTGTCAGCGAACCGCTTGAGAGGAGTTGCCGTGGCCCGCATCATAAAAAAATACCCCAATCGCCGACTGTACGATACCGAGACCAGTGCGTACATCACGTTGGCAGACGTCAAACAATTTGTGCTCGATGTTCAGGAATTCAACGTGCTGGATGCACGCAGCAACGAGGACCTCACCCGCAGCATTCTGCTGCAAATTATTCTTGAAGAAGAAAGCGGTGGCTTGCCGATGTTTTCGGCCGCTATGCTATCGAACATCATCCGCTACTACGGCCATAGCATGCAGGGGCTGATGGGCAATTATCTGGAACGCAGCATCGGCGCCTTTCATGAAGCGCAGAAAAAATTCCAGGAGCAAACCAAATCGCTTTACGGCAACATCGGTGCCGGGGCGGGTCCGGCTAATCCAATCCCGCCGTTTGGTTCGGATGCACTGGCAAAATTGATGCAGGCCGCGCCCGGCGTCGTGCCAAACCTGATGGGCGACTATCTGGAAAAAAGTGCCTCCAATGTTGTTGGGATGCAGGAAGAATTGCGAAAAAAAGCCATGCAGATGTTTTCAACATTCCCCTACAATCCGCTGGCCGCTGATGCTGCAACAGCCAGCAACGATGCCTCCGCTGATAAGCAGACGCCTGAATCGAGCACACCATCGCGGGCGAAAAAACCCGCCAGCAAACCAAAAAATAAGCGCTAGGGCATGAAATCAGCAGCAGCTCCCATCAGCATCACGAAACGAAAACTTAAACCCCCGCGCGTAGGATTTGTATCGCTCGGCTGTCCCAAAGCGCTGGTGGATTCAGAGCAAATCATCACGCAATTGCGCGCCGAGGGTTATGACATTGCGCCCGACTATGCGGGCGCGGATCTGGTAGTGGTGAACACCTGTGGCTTCATCGATTCTGCGGTTGAAGAATCACTCGATGCAATCGGTGAAGCGCTTGCAGAAAACGGCAAGGTGATCGTCACCGGTTGTCTGGGCGCCAAGGCGGGGCAGGGTGGTGGCAATCTCATCAAACAGATTCACCCGAAGGTACTGGCAGTCACCGGTCCGCATGCCAAGGATGAAGTCATGCAGCACGTGCATGCGCATTTGCCGCAGCCGCACGATCCGTTCATCGATCTTGTTCCCGCAGCGGGCATCAAACTCACGCCGAAGCATTACGCGTACCTGAAGATTTCCGAAGGCTGCAATCATCGCTGCACTTTTTGCATCATCCCCGCGATGCGCGGCGATCTCGTTAGCCGACCGGTCGGTAGCGTGATGCAGGAGGCAGAAAATCTTGTTAAATCCGGCGTGAAAGAATTACTGGTCATTTCGCAAGACACCAGCGCATATGGTGTTGACGTGAAATATCGAACTGGCTTCTGGAATGGTCGCCCGCTGAAAACGCGCATGACAGAATTGTGTGAGGCCCTGGGCAGTATCGGCGGTGCGGATAAACCTTGGGTGCGCTTGCACTATGTGTATCCGTATCCGCACGTTGACGAAGTTATTCCGTTGATGAGCGAAGGAAAAATTCTGCCGTATCTGGATATCCCGTTCCAGCACGCCAATCCGCGCATTTTGAAATTAATGAAGCGTCCCGCAGCCACCGAGAAAACACTCGAGCGCATTCAGGCCTGGCGGAAACTGTGCCCTGATCTGACCATTCGTTCCACATTCATTGCTGGTTTCCCCGGTGAGACCGAGGCCGAGTTTCAAGAGCTGCTCGATTTCCTGACTGAGGCACAACTTGATCGCGTTGGTTGCTTTGCCTATTCGCCGGTCGAAGGTGCCAAAGCCAATGAGCTTGCCGACCCCGTGCCAAAGGAGTTGCGCGAAGAGCGGCAAGCGCGCTTCATGGCGCATCAAGAAAAAATCAGCCAGCAACGATTGCAAGCCAAGGTGGGGCTGGAGATCGACGTGTTGGTTGATCGTCTGGCCGTTGGTGAGAAGGGCGCGCGCATCGCCGTCGGACGCTCCAAGGCCGATGCGCCCGAAATTGATGGCGTGGTTTACGTCACTGGTGTGAGCAAGAAATTGCAATCCGGCGAATTCCTGCGCGCGCGGGTCGTCGCAGCACAGGAGCACGATCTGGTGGCCGAGCTTCTCACATAAAAATCAGAAAATTGTCGCAGCAGACGCTTCAACCGCATGAACGCAAAGGTCACCCACGTTAGCGCGAACGGCTCGCACGAGTTCAGCAAGCGCAACCTGCCCGGCATCACACTACTCGCAGGACTCGGCGTTGAAGGTGACGCGCATTGCGGCACTACTGTCAAGCATCGCTCCAGAGTCGCACGAGACCCAACGCAGCCTAACCTGCGGCAGGTCCACCTCATCCACATTGAACTGTTTGACGAGCTTTCCGCGAAAGGCTTCGCGGTATCGCCCGGCATGCTTGGTGAGAACATCACCACTTCCGGCATCGCACTTCTTTCGTTACCGGTTGATACGCAGCTGAGGCTTGGTCAGTTCGCAGTGGTGAAGCTCACAGGCTTGCGTAACCCGTGCACGCAACTCAATGATTTCCAGCCGAGACTCATGACTGCTGTACTTGATCGAACAGCAGATGGCGCTCTTTTAAGAAAAGCTGGTGTGATGGGCATCGTGCTTTGCGATGGAATCGTGCGCCCGGGTGATTCGATCTCCGTCGTGCTCCCCGCGGTACCGCACCGCGAACTTGAACGCGTGTAGCCGCTCAATCGTGTAAGACGAGCAGCAACATCCCGCGCAGTGAGTGTATCGCCAACAGTGCGAAAAATTGTCATAGGCTGAATTGGGGCGGCTGCAAAGCAGCAGCAGCGCGCTTCGTGGACACTCTGCAAGGCAGTAGCGCCTCGTCGGCGCATTGCTCGAACTTGAATTTTGTAGATCGCCAATTGACGAGCCTTTCAGGCGTAAAACGCCCGGGAGGCCTCGTCAGCGCCAGAGTCTTACAAGTCTAATTAACTCTGTGCGACAGTGCCATGTTTAGGCTGCAACAACAGCGCCGCAATCGACATTCCCGCCAACACAGCGCTGCCGAGCAGGAATGTCGATTTCACATCGACAATTTCCGCCACCGCACCACCTGCGGCCATGCCGATGCCAATGCCGCTGACGATGAATGTCGACGACCATGTGAATGCCTCTGTCGCGTATTTGTTCGGCGCGATACGGGTGATGAGCAGCGTTTGCGCTGTCAATGCGGGCGCGATAAGCGTACCGGCAAAAAACGCAATCACAGCAAACACCACAATCTGATCCACCCACCAGTGCAACAAAAATGGTACGGCCATGATGCCGATGGCCAACGCGAACTGGCGCTCCAGCGGGGCTTTCGGATGCAGCACGCCGTAAATTGCGCCGCCCACCGCGCTGCCCAATGAATTCACGCCGAGCAATATGCCAGCCAGCACCGGCATCGCAAGGTGGGTGGCGAATGCCGGATAGCCGACTTCGAGAATGCCAAAGGAAAATGTCAGCCCGAAGGTGACCACGAAGAGGCCGACCAATTTTGGTTCTGTCAGCGGACCTAGCAAATGGCGTTCAATGTGCGGCTCCTGTTGCCAGTATTTCAGCGCGGGCGTGAACAGAAAAACAATGAATGCGCCAGAGGTGACGATCAGCGCCAGCGCGAATGCCACCTTCGCGCCGAATCCGGCGATCACCAGCGCGATCAATGCAGGGCCGATGGTGAAGTTAAGCTCGATCATGATCGAGTCGACCGAAAATGCCATGCGGCGATTCACTTCGTCCGGGAAACGATGCCGCCACAGGGTACGCGTGAGCACTGCAATCGGCGGCGAGAAGGCACCAGCGCAAATGGCGGCAAGCATGATGATAGCTTGCGACATTTTTTGCGTCACGACCACAAACAGCAGCGCCAGAAACACGCTGTTCAATACGCCGGTAACGCGCAAAGGCCAGTGCGGGCCGATGCGATCAATGACGCGGCCACACACGGGTGCAAACACCGCCATCGCGACAAAATAAGCGCCGACCACGCTGCCCGCCGCTTTGAAGTCGCCGAGGGATTCGCGCATAAACATCAGCATCGCCAGGCCGATCATGCCGACCGGCATGCGTGACAGCCATGCGACGACGACCATCGCCGTGACATCGGGCTGCGCGAAAAATGTGTGATAAGGCGCCAAGAAGCGCGCTTGCAAACGCTTCACGTTGCGTCGGCTTTCAAGGGGAAACTCAAGCGATTGGTTTTTCGAGTACCGCTACCGTCAATCGTGAGATGCATACCAGCTTGTCGGCTGTGTCCGTGATGCGGATTTCCCATAGCTGCGTTGTTCTGCCACGATGGATTGGTCGCGCGGTGCCGATCACCCAGCCATCGCGCACGCTGCGTACGTGGTTGGCGTTGATTTCCAGCCCGACGACAAAAAACTTGTCGGCATCCACACAGCAGTAAGCGGCGAAACTGCCAAGCGTTTCTGCGAGCGCAACAGAGGCACCACCGTGCAAAACCTTCATCATTGGCTGAATGGTGCGGTGATCAACCGGCATGCGCGCCTTCATGAAGTCGTCACCCACCTCAATCACCTCAATGCCGAGATGATCGACCATGCTGTTTCTTTTCGAATTGAATGCGGCGATGTCGGGGCGTTGATGCCAGATTGCGTTTGTCGTCATGATGATTTTGCCTAAAGGGCTTTCATCATACCGTTCGCTTGTGGGTATTGAGCTTGTGACGCACATCGCCATCTGGTGCGCTTTTCAGGCATAAAATGTTCTGAAAGGCCCACCAATGCTAGAGTTTCAAATATGCAATCAGCTTCCCGCTGGGGCACTACCCAATCGCTTTATGTTCCCTGAGCCCGCCACCGACTGCGATACCTTCGCATCGCCGTAGTAGGCCACATCGCCTGAACCCGCGACGCTGATTTTCAGTGTGTCCTTCGCCCAGACTTTCGCGTCGCCGGAACCTGCGATGCTGAGCTTCACATTATTTGCTGCGAGCTTTTCGATTTTCACATCACCCGAACCGGCGATCTTGGCTTCCACCGTGTTGGCTTTGCCGCCGGCTGAAAAATCGCCACTGCCCGCAATCGACACCGTCAAGGTGTCAGCGTCGAGCGCAGCGATACGTACGTCGCCAGCACCCGCGATACTGGTTTTCAGCGTTGCCACCTGCAGCTTTGCGGCATTCACATCGCCCGATCCTGCGACAGCGATACTGTCGAGCGACTTCACGTTGACCGTCATCTTGAGCGTCTTGGTGCTCACCGACATATTGCGATCCTTGAAGCGGATTTTCAGTTTGTCGCCCTCCACAACGGTTTCAATCAGTGGCAGGATGTTGTCATCGGTTTCAATGCTGACGCTTTCGGTGCCACCCTGAACGATTTCTACTTTGGCCGGAATGCCCAAGGAAATGCCGGTGAAACCGCTCACGCTGCGCGCCTCGGTTTTGATCGTGCCGGAGCCTGATACTTTCGCCCCCCACGACCAATCCCAAGCGGTTGCAGAGGTGGTTGCCAAACCAAACGCGCTGACGACCAGCAGCGTAGAAAAAAACGACGAAATACGTTTGAAAGATTGCATGGTTACCCTCCGAAAAAGTGGAATACAAGCGTAAGACGTGCCCAGATCGCGTTTCGGATTTGGCGTGCGAATTATTTTTTGCCGAGCTCGCGCTTGATTTCCATGGCAACGGATAGTGCGATTTGCTGATCGGCGTCGCAGATCGTCACATGCCCCATCTTGCGACCGGCACGGGCCTGACGTTTACCGTAGAGGTGCAGATGTGCACCAGGGTGTTTCAATGCCGCCTGCCAATCGGGCGCAGTTTCCTTGTTCGCGCCACGCCAGATATCACCCATCAGATTCAACATCACCGCAGGCGTGTGTAGCGAAGGGTCGCCCATTGGCAAGCCGCACAACACGCGCACTTGTTGTTCAAACTGTGAGGTGCGGCAGGCGTCGATTGTGTAGTGGCCGCTGTTGTGCGGACGAGGGGCGATTTCGTTGACGAGTAGTTTGTCACCTTCGACGACAAAAAATTCCACCGCCATCACGCCGACGTATTCCAGTTTTGCTGCGATCTGCGACGCTATCTGTTCGGCTTCAAGTGCCATCGCAGGAGCAATGCGCGCCGGGGCGATGGTGATATCGAGAATACCGTTCACATGCTGGTTTTCAGCGATTGGAAAAATAGCCGTCTTGCCATCTTCCGCACGCGCGAGCACGACTGATATTTCCTTTACCAGCGGCAGAAATTCTTCGAGCACACAAAGCGCGCCGTTCCAATCGGCCAGCGTGGCATCGAGTTCAGCGCGCGACCCGATGCGTGCCTGCCCCTTGCCGTCATAGCCAAAGCGCGCTGTCTTCAACACGGCCGGCAGCTTCACGAGTAGCAATGCTGCGTCAATGTCGTCGGCGCTGCGGATCACTGCAAACGGCCCAACGGGGAATCCGTTCGAGGTAAAAAACGCTTTCTCGACGGTCCGATCTTGCGCGATCGCCACCGCGTGGCCGCTTGGCCGCACGGTGGTGCGTTTGGCCAATTCAATCAAGGCTTCTGCGGGCGCGTTTTCAAATTCTGTCGTCACGGCTGCGCAGGTCTTGGCCATTTCTTCCAGCGACACCGGGTGTGTGTAGGCAGTGTTGAGATGGCCGCTCGCAAATTCCGCTGCGGGCGAAAGCGGATCAGGGTCCAGGACGGTGACGCGGTAATCGAGATTACGCGCGGCCATCGTGAACATGCGGCCAAGTTGGCCGCCGCCAACCAACCCCAAGGTGGCACCGGGCAGGATCATTACTACAACACCTCGGGAAGTTGCATTGCAGCGACTTGCTCTTTCAAGCTTTCGCGGTATTCACTCAGCTTGGTCACCAGATTCGCGTCGCCACCCGCCAGCAAGCTCACCGCGAATAGCGCCGCGTTGGCTGCACCCGCCTCGCCAATGGCAAACGTAGCGACTGGGATCCCTTTGGGCATCTGCACAATGGAATAAAGCGAATCCTGCCCGGCCAGATGCTTCGATGGCACCGGCACGCCCAGCACCGGGATGGTGGTTTTGCTGGCAATCATGCCGGGCAAATGCGCCGCACCGCCAGCACCGGCAATGATGCATTTGAGGCCGCGATCGCGGGCACTCTCGGCGTAATCAAACATGGCGTCAGGTGTGCGATGCGCCGACACTACCTTGTGCTCGAACGCAACACCGAAATCGCGCAACACATTGGCCGCGTGCTGCATTACGTCCCAGTCGGACTGGGAGCCCATCACGACGCCGACGATTGGATCACTCATATTGGTTTCTCAGTTAGGGCGAGCTTGATGCCGATGGCCACGAATAGGGCACCGCAGGAACGGTTGAGCCACAGTGCGATTCGTGACGAACCTTTGAAGCGCACCTGTGCCTTGCGCTGCAATTGTGCAACGATTACAGCGAAGCTGATTGTCACGAACAGGCTATTGAAAATAAAAATGATACCGAGCAGCACGAACGCGCTGGGTTTATTGGTGCTGTCGGCTGAGATGAACTGCGGCAGGAACGCCAGAAAAAATAGCGCCACTTTGGGATTCAGTACGTTTGTTAGAAAGCCCTGCCAAAATGCCTGACGCATTGTTTTCATTGGTAACGCGCTGGAAATTTCAAGCGCTGCGCCATCGGATTCTTTTTCCCGCAACAGCGAAATGCCGACGTAAACAAGATACGCCGCGCCGATCAACTTGACGATAAAAAATGCCTCGGCGGACGCCGTCAGAATCGCCGACAAGCCGATAGCTGCCGCAATCGTGTGGAACAAACAACCAGCGTTAATGCCCATCACCGCAGCGACGCCACTGCGAAACCCTTGTGATGCGGTGCGGCCGGCGATGTAGAGCAGGTCCGGCCC
>JANNRY010000477.1:0-4514 GCA_031401935.1 Betaproteobacteria bacterium
GGTTTGCCTCATCAGCCCAACACCGCCAATCACCTCGATGTATTTAAATTGATTGGCTGTTCAATGTTGGACTGATAAATCCAGCCCAACCTTGCTTAATCACCGTTCGTACTGACTCTTGTGGCCCGCAGCCATTCAGTCTCCGATCGGCGCATTGGTGACAGTAAACAATCCGCTGGTGCGCGTCAGCCCGCCGGGGTAGGTCGCGATCAGCGAGAACGTGCCGGCCTTATTGATGCTCAGTCCCCCGAATGTGGCGACACCATTCACGAGCGCGCTTTGAGTGATGCCCAGCAAGCTCGCCGAGTTCGAATTGTTGCCCAGCGTGAGCGTCACGCTGCCGGCGGCATTGGTCACGACGTTGTCAAACGCGTCCGATACACCGACGCGCACCGGCGGTGTGAAGAGCTTACTTACTTCAGGTGAACCTGGCGGCTGGATAAACGCCAACTGCGTCGGCGCGCCGGGACTCACAGTAATAGTGCGCGATCCGCTGAAGCCGCCAACGGCCGCGCTGACGGTATGCGCGCCGGCCTTGCCTAGCGTGACATTGAATGTGTGCGACCCGGCATCCGCCAAAGTGAAAGTGTAGTTGGCCGGCAGCACGGCAGCAGGGTCGGTGGACGCGAATCGCACGGTGCCGACAAAGTTCGTATCCCGCTGGTTGGAAGTGTTTTGCACCTCCACCGTCAGCGGAAAAGTTTCCCCGGCGATGGCCGCCGCTGGCGCGGAGACAACAACGTTCGATGTCACGGAACAGGCATTGGCATCGGGGGCGTGGTGAGGGAAAACATAGGCCTGGATTGTGCCAAGACTCCCTCCCCAAGTGGCGACGGCATGGCCGTTGCCACTTGCAGCAAGATGGTACGAGTCCTGAGCAAGGTTAAGGTTGGGTCCCTGTTCCGAAATCGATGTAGGCGGACTCCAACCTTGGGCAAGCGTAAAGCTGCTAGTCCATAGCTTACCGAAGGAAGACATGGGTGAGTATTCCTCCCAGGTTGCGATGAGCGTGCAGGCCGCCAGTACCGCGATCTTGGGCCCGGTGAGGAATTGAGAATTCCCGTACTCAAACGGCGCGCCGGTTCCAAATGCAAGCGGGCCCGACCAACCGCCGCCAGGAATGAAACGGCTGTATTGAATCGACATTCCAGGATTCGCAAGTGTCAGTCCCGCCGACCAGGTTGCCGTGATTGTTCCGTTAGGCTCACTCGCGAACTGCATATTCGATTGACCGACATAGGCGGATGTTAATAATAATGGTAGGCCCCACCCCGAAATCGCATCGTATCGGCTGGCATATAGGGTTCTATTTGACCATTCCCAAACACCGACAGCATTGCCGTTGATGTCCCAGGCGCGCGGCTCAACAGCAATCGAGACCCCTTCAAAATTGATATTGGGAATTTGTGTGGTTGCACCCCAGCCTGCGGCTGTAAATTGACGCGTTTCACCAATAGCTCGGGCGACGGGAACGTTTATCGACCGTATCCATGTTGCCCTCGCAAGGCCACCTAGGTCTACTGAAACGCGGGCAGCATTTATGGTTTCGGCGTCCCCACCTCCCCCGGACAATGGGATGGACATACCAAGTTGCACCGCAGGCTCCCAGCCGCTGCCCGCACGATATGCCCTGGCCCAACTCCGAACTGGATTGATGCTGGTGGCGCTATCTATCCAGGAGACCAACGCGTCCCCCTGAGTATTCATGACGATGGCATGATGGGAACTGCCTTCGGGCGGGTCGCTCAGTAGCAAAGCTGGTGCCCAACCGGTGGCCGGGACAAAACGGCTCATCCAGATATTGAGTGATCCCGTGCTGTATTCCTGCCAGATCGCGATGGCATTTCCACCCGCATCCATCGCGATTTTTGGTGTCTTTTGCCCTCGAATACTTTCGAAAAATTGCGGGGCAACCCAGCCGGTGCCGGCGACAAATCGGTGCGCGACAATCTTGCTGGGCATGCCTTGGGACGCGCCAAGGTTGGAAGCCATGACAATCGTGTTGCCTTGCGCGTCCATGGCAACTTGCACCTCATTGTTGAGGCCAGACAAAGAGTCGGTCCCCCCGGTAGCCTGCCCGAGTTCCAGGCTCAACAAATCCAGCGGCAGCAAGGTCGTCACAACGAACGCCGAGAACTGCACTACCGAACCGGAATCGGGGGCGGTATAAGCGAGATTGAACGTAGTCTGCGCGGGAGTGGCATTCACCGATGCGACCACCGTCACCACCCCACTAACTTTGCGCACCAACTGAATCTTCTTCACGTTGTAGGGCCCGATAATGGGGAAGAAATCGACGGTCGCCGGATCCAGTTTGATGGTGAAGTTGACGGTTTCGCCTGATACAAAACTTGCCTTGTCCGCCGTCACTGCACCCGCCGCGATTCCAGCAGGAGATTTGGCGATGTCGGTGGAAGCCTTCAACTCCAATGCGCTCACGGCGGGCAATCCCAGCAACGTCAATACATCGCCTAATTTGCCGCCGGCACCGGCGCCGACGTCCAGAGAGAGTTTGTAGTCCGACGCATAGAGCGGATCGAGTATCTGGCTTTCCTTCAAGGCAAAACTTCCGGCGAGCGTTGCGGCTGCCTTGGCTTTCACAAAATCGAAGCGAAGCGATTTCAGGAATACGTTTCCTATCGACGCCTCCATGTAGCCAAACGCGGAGAGCGATGGTTCTATGCGCAGATCACCGAGCGAAGGCGCGTCAAGTGTCGGCGTGACTTTTGCTGTGAAGTCATCCATCGCGCGCTCAAATGTGCAGGGCGGATTTCCTCCGGGGCAAACCACGCCAGCCTTGATCTTGCCTTTCACTTCGACCTTGGTACCGATACCCATCGTTGCAACAGTGATCTTGCCGCCGGCCTCGAACCCCACGCCGAAGGGAACGACGCCGCCAAGGATGAGCGCTAGCGGTCCGCCGGCGGGAACGACGTAGGCAAACAGTTCGGCCTTGCACTCAATCTTGCCCTCGAACGCTGCACTGATACTGACGCCACCTTCGAACTTGATGACCGGCTCGGCGGTAATGACAAATCGTTTGACGAGAAGGGCGCTGAGTAAGTTGAAACTCACGTCGAGCACCGGGCTCGCGGTTACGGTAAATAACGGCGGCGCGCTCAGCGCGATTGGCAATGGCGCGCCTTGGCCACCGACGCCGGTAATGGAAACTTCGCAAGACGTGAACGGTGGCAGCGCGCTAGTGCCCGTTGCTCCAGCCTGCGGCGCGCCGATGGTGGCGTTGGCATTCGCTTTGAGCGCGGTACTTTCGAGCGGGCTGGATTTGCCTGGCGCTGCTTTCGGCGCGAAAGAGAACGTATTGCCGACGCGCGTAATGTTGTAGGCAGCGGCGATGTCTGCGGGGATGTTGACGGCCGCATTGGACATGTCGATCGTCTCGTTAAAATCGAGCGTTGGAAACATCTCGCGTGCTGTCAGCAATGCGAGCGTGACGATGATCGGGTTCCCCGTGCTATCGACGGCTACCACACGCCCCGCGACGGCTTTTGATTCGGTATTCATGATGATCGAGCCGATGGCCGGTGGCGATACACCACTCAAACGCACCTGATAAGTGTTGGTAAAACTCGGCGGCGCATTGGGCGTGGTTTCAAACGGCTCGCCGATGATCTGTGCATCGGAAATCAGAATCGCACCCGGTGCCGTTTGCGTGACCAATGCCAATAGCGGGGCTGACTGGATGCCACCCACTGCGGCAACGATTTGGCTTGTGCCGTTGCCGGTGGCGGTGGCTTTGCCGCCGGCATCCACGACGATGGCAGCAGGTTTACCCGACGTCCACGTGACAGGCGCTACGAGCACATTACCTTGCGCGTCAAACGCTTTTGCGCTGAGCTGTCTGAAATCACCCACCTGCGTGAGCAACAAACCGGTTTGATCAATCGCCACTCTGGCAACGATGCCGCCTGACGGTGCGATTGCACTCCGGAGTGACGTGCCCGAACGAGACTTTGTGGCTGAGATATCGGAAGCATTGATGGCACCGGTCGCGTTGACGTCGGCGCGAAAATTGGCCACTGTCGTCGTCTGACCTGATCGCGCTTTGACGCTGCTGATGTCGCTTGAATTAACGGCGCGCGTATCGTTCACGTCGCCAACCAAAAACCCAACCGAGGCAGACGAGTTGACGGTGGTGCCATTGACGGTGGGTAAGGCCACGTTCACGCGTTTGTTGTCGGCAATACCGGTCAGCGCCACCACGACTTCATTGCCGCTCTGGCTTGCCAACGCAGCAACGGCGACCGCAGATTCATCGATTGTCGTCACCGGGCCGATGGATGTAATCGTGTCATTGAATTGAAAGACGATGCTGTGGCCCGCGCCGATGACTCGGGGTTCGACGTTGACCACGCCGTCGATAAGCGTCGCACTATCAATCGGTACGTCGAAGATCCCAGCTACGCCGTGCGTCTTCCTCGACTTCACACCGATCAGCGTAAGCGGTGCCGTGAGGAGCGGTGTCACACTCACCGTGGCCGATGCGGCGCTGACAC
>JANNRY010000478.1:0-2020 GCA_031401935.1 Betaproteobacteria bacterium
TGGAATGGTCTGCGGCACATTCGGCACACATGATCTTCACCTTCATTACGTTGATCAGGTAATTGGCCGACGCAAAGGCACCAATAATTACTACGCCATGAACGTGCTGATGCTACCAACGCGGACCATTTTCATTTGCGATACTTATGTCAATCACGATCCCACACCCGAGCAAATTGCCGAGATGACATTGCTGGCAGCTGAAGAGATACGGCGTTTCGGTGTAGTGCCGAAAGCGGCGTTACTTTCGCATTCAAGCTTCGGTACCTCTGAGGCGCCGTCGGCCGTAAAAATGCGCATTGCGTTGGGGTTGATCAACCAGCACGCGCCTGATCTTGAAATCGAAGGCGAAATGCATGGCGACGCAGCACTTTCCGAAACCGTGCGGCGCGCCAGCTTCCCCGGCTCAAAGCTGAAGGGCGAGGCAAATTTGCTGATCATGCCGACGCTGGACGCGGCCAATATTGCGTTTAATCTGCTTAAAACGGCGTCCGGTGGCGGCATTACGATCGGCCCGATTTTGCTCGGCAGTGCAATGCCGGTTCACATCGTTACGCCAACCGCAACCGTGAGACGTATTGTCAACATGACTGCTCTTGCTGTTGTGGATGCACAGGCCCTGCGCCGCTGAAGACCCTAAAGACGCAGGAAATGGTATCTGACCGCTTCGATCACCTGTTTTTCTGTCCACGCGACTTTGGTGCGTCGCGCAAGTTCTACATTGAGGTGCTCGGCTGGCAGGTCGTGAGCGAATGGACCGACAATCACGGCAAGAAAGGCGTGATTGTCAGCGGCGGCGGTGTACGTGTGGTCCTGGCTGAGGCGCACGACGAGGTCGACATCCACAACAGTCAGGCACCGCATTCATCCACCCTGCATCTGGATATCCACGATGCGGATGCGCGATTTGCGCAAATTCCAAACGGCGATCACATCGTGCAGCCGCCGCAGGACAATCACTGGGGCACGCGCTGGTTCGTCGTGCGCGATCCCGATGGCAATCTTATTGCCTTTAACGAAATGCGACAAAAATCTTGAATTCAGGAAGTTTTAACTATCCAAAACCGCTGCTACCGGGCGGAACACTCGGTCTCTTTGCCCCATCTGGTGTTGTCAATTTACCGCGCATGCATGCGGCCATTGATGCCCTCACCGCGCGCGGATTTCGCGTGATCAACGCAACCGACACCGAAAAGCAATGGCGTTACTTCGCCGGCACCGACGAAGAGCGGCTCGCATCGTTCCATACGATGCTTGCCGACCCGTCGATTGATGCAATGATGATGGTGCGGGGCGGCTATGGATGGTCACGGCTGTTGCACCGTATTGACTGGAACGCAGTTGCGGCCAGCCAAAAAACCTTCGTCGGTTTCAGTGATTTCACAGCCTTCAATCTTGCCGCATTGGCGCTATCGAATTTGATCACCTTCGCCGGTCCCGGTGCAGCGATCGATTTTGGTGGTGCGGAAGATTCACCAGAAACCAAGGCCGACCACGCTTTTATGGAAGCACACTGCTGGCCCGCGCTGGCCGGTGAACCAGTCAGTGCCGGGCCGTTCAACGACAGCTTCACTTACCGGCCCCGCACAATTAGCGGTCTACTTTGGGGCAGCAATCTGTCATTGCTCACGCATCTGGTCGGCACGCCTTACTTGCCGAATATCGAGGGCGGTATTTTGTATCTGGAAGAAATTGGTGAAGCCCCGTACGCCATCGAGCGCATGCTCCTGCAACTTTTCCACGCAGGCATTTTGCAAAAGCAAAAGGCGCTGATTTTGGCGGATTTTTCCGATTGCATGCCCGAACCTGATCGTTTCCCTTACGCGATGGAACACATCGTTGAAACCATGCGTGAACTGTTGCCGATTCCCGTGCTCACCGGCCTGCCGTTTGGCCACGTCGCGAAAAAGCTCACCCTGCCTTACGGCGCGATCGCCACGCTAAGTATTGCGCCGGGCGCGTTTACGCTGAGCTATTAGCATGTTTGCGACCACCCTGGCCACCGCGCTAGGCCTTGCGA
>JANNRY010000479.1:0-10100 GCA_031401935.1 Betaproteobacteria bacterium
ACCCGAATGTCCGTGGCTCTAGTGGCTTTGGCAAAACTTTTCTGGCTATGGACAACGGCATGAAACGCGAAGATTCTGTGAAAGATATTGGCGCGTTGTTTGACTGGATCAAGGAGCAGCCGGATCTCGATGCGGACAAGGTATTGGTGATGGGCGGCAGTTACGGCGGGTACATGGTGCTGGCGGTATCGACCAACTATCCTGAGCGCATTGCAGGCGCAATCGATAGTGTCGGTATTTCCAATTTTGTCACCTTCCTCACCAATACCGAAAGCTATCGCCGCGATCTGCGACGCGTCGAATACGGCGACGAACGCGATCCGGAAATGCGCAAGTTTCTGGAAGCGATTTCACCGCTCAACAACGCCCAAAAAATCAAAAAGCCGCTATTTGTCGTGCAAGGCAAAAACGATCCGCGAGTGCCTTACACCGAAGCCGAACAAATCGTGGCGCAATTGAAGAAACAGAAAACACCGGTGTGGTTTTTGATGGCCAACGATGAAGGTCATGGGTTTGCGAAGAAGTCGAATTCGGATTTCTTGTTTTATGCGCAGATTAAATTCATTGAACACACGTTGTTGAAATAGCTGCCGTCCCAGCGATCAATTTTCACCACAATCGCCAATGCTCGCTGACGTTGTTTTTCTGCTGCACGCGGGCGTAGTGCTGTTCAATGTTGGCGGCTTGTTGATGATTGTCATCGGCGGCTTGGTTGGCTGGGCGTGGGTACGGCATCGCGGCTTTCGCATCACGCATATCGCGCTGATGACGTTTGTGACGTTTGAGGCGATGCTGGGCCTCACCTGTCCGTTGACGCTGCTGGAAGACTGGTTAAGAGGTGTGGCAACGGAGCAAAGCTTCGTGCAGCGCTGGGTGTCTGCGTTGATTTATTGGAATGCGCCGCCGTGGGTGTTTGCGCTGCTTTATGTGGTGGTTTTGGCAGCGGTGATCTGGGCATGGTTCGCGTGGCCGCCAATTGGATCAAAAAGACAAGGTGCGCATGGATAGGCGGTTTTCAGCATAAAAGCTGCCAGAGACCTCACCAATGCTAGTGTTTGATGAATTTTGGTGAAATTAAAGACATCGGTAATATCGCACCGTTACTCGTTCGCAACGATGCCTGCTCACATTCAATCCCGCTGATCAAAGCGCGCGTGGGCTAAACTTCACACCATGATTCTCGTCCTCTACGCCCACCCGTATCCGCAACACTCGCGTGCTTGCCGGGCGCTACTCAATGCTGTTGTCGACCTGCCTGATCTTGAAACGCGCTCGCTTTACGATCTCTACCCTGATTTTGATATTGATGTCGCCGCCGAGCAGGCTGCACTCGCGCGCGCCGACCTGATTGTGTGGCTACACCCGATCTACTGGTACAGCGTGCCGTCGATGCTGAAACACTGGTTCGATGTGGTTCTGACGCGCGGCTGGGCCTATGGCAAGGACGGTAATGCACTGCATGGTAAACAGTGCCTGTGGGTCGTCAGCGCCGGTGGTGACGAGGAATCGTATTCTTCTGTGGGCATGCATCAGCAACCGTTTGGGAATTTTGCGCCGCCCATCGAGCAGACGGCGCGTTTTTGCGGGATGAAGTGGCAAGCGCCGATGGTGCTCCACGGCGCGCATGAAGTGGGCGACGCCGAACTTGCGGCGCAGGCGGAAAAATTCCGTGCGCGCTTGATCGCGCTGGTGGCGTCATCATGATCGAAGCGCTCATTTATCTCACCGCTGCCGTCATCTGTGTGCCGATCGCAAAGCGTCTCGGTCTGGGTGCCGTGTTGGGCTATCTCATCGCCGGTGCCTTGATCGGCCCATGGGGGCTGCGTTTCATTGCGGACGTGGAATCAACGATGCACTTCTCCGAATTCGGCGTCGTGCTGATGTTGTTCGTGATCGGGCTGGAACTGGAACCGAAACGGTTGATGACGATGCGCAAAAGTGTTTTCGGCGGTGGATCGCTGCAGATGGCGTTGTGCGGTGTCGCACTTAGCGGCGGTGCGATGTTGCTGGGGCTCGATTGGAAAGCGGCGCTGGTGGTAGGCGCGGCGCTGGCACTTTCTTCCACCGCGATTGCGGTCGCAACAATGACAGAGCGAAATTTCCTGCCCACACCAACCGGGCAAGCGGGCTTCGCGATTCTGCTGTTTCAGGATATCGCCGCGATTCCGCTGCTGGCAATCGTTCCGCTGCTGGGCGCTCAGGCGGTAGCCAATGCCGACCCCGGCTGGTTGAGCGCCTTGAAAGCGTTCGGGGCCATTGGTGCGGTGATTGTGATCGGTCTGTACATGACACGACCGCTGTTGCGCATCATCGCCGCCACCGACCTGCGCGAAGTGTTCACCGCTTTTGCGTTGCTGTTGGTGATCGGCATATCGCAGGTGATGTTGCTGGCGGGCTTGTCGATGGGCCTGGGCGCGTTTCTCGCCGGGGTGCTGCTCGCGAGTTCTGAATATCGCCATGCGCTGGAAACAGATATTGAGCCATTCAAAGGCCTGCTGCTCGGCTTGTTTTTCATTTCGGTCGGCATGGCGATCGATTTTGGTTTGCTGATCAACAAGCCCGGCATGGTGGCGTTGTTGGTCTTTGGGTTTTTGACGATCAAGATAGTGATGCTATGGGTGGCCGCGCGCATTCTCGGTATTAATCTCAAGCAACGGTGGCTATTCGCGATACTGCTTTCGCAAGGTGGCGAGTTTGCGTTTGTGGTGTTTGGTGCCTCGAGGCTGGCGGGCGTGTTGTCGAAAGAATGGGATGCGCTGCTAACCATTGCGGTGGCGCTGTCGATGGCCACCACGCCGCTGTTGCTGATTGCGCATGATTGGTGGATGGCGCGCCTCGAATGTGCCAAGAGCGGTAAGGATGAAGCGGATGTGATCGACGAAAAAGATGCGCCGGTCATCATCGCCGGTTTCGGTCGCTTCGGACAAATCGTTGGTCGGTTATTGTTGGCCAACGGTGCGCGCGCGGTGGTGCTTGATCACGATCCGGATCAAATTGAGCTGCTGCGAAAATTCGGCACCAAGGTTTTTTATGGCGACGCCACGCGGCTCGATTTGCTCCACGCTGCCGGTGCCAAAAACGCCAAGCTGCTGGTGAATGCCATTGATGACGTGGAGGATAGTTTAAAACTCACCGACATCGTGCGCGAACATTTCCCGAAGCTGAAAATCGTCGCGCGTGCGCGCAACGTGACGCACTATGTTGAACTGCGGCAACGCGGCGTGGAAATTGTCGAGCGGGAAACCTTTGAATCTGCGCTGATGGCTGGCCGCCACTCGCTGGAAGCGCTGGGATTTGATCGTTTTCGCGCGCGCGACATGGCCAATATTTTCCGGCGTCACAACATCAGCGTCACCGAGGCCATGATCCCGCACTTTGATGACGATGACCGGCTGGTATCTGCCGCCAAAGCCGGACGTGACGAACTTGAACAGCAGTTTGCCAAAGACCGCCAGCAATTCGAAAACGAACATTCGAGCAAAGGCTGGCACCGCGATGATGCGAATAATTGAACTACGGCGGCTAAAATAGCCAGCATGCCGCGCATTCAAAATCGGCGCGGACCTCCAACCATCATTCGTTTTCAACCGCAAAGCCCACACATGCCAACGCCGCACATCAATGCCCAACCCGGTGACTTTGCCGATACCGTTCTCATGCCGGGCGATCCGCTGCGCGCCGAGTTCATCGCCAAGACATGGCTCAAAGACGCGAAACTGGTCAACACGGTCCGCAATATGTTCGGCTACACCGGCACGTTTCAAGGCAAGCGCGTATCGGTGATGGCGCACGGAATGGGCATCCCGTCGTGCAGTATTTACGCGACCGAACTCATCAAGGATTACGCCGTCAAAAACGTGATTCGCGTTGGTTCCTGCGGGGCATTGATGGCCGAGATCAAGCTCGGTGAAATTATTATCGCCATGGGGGCGTCGACTGACAGCAAGGTCAATCGCATGCGTCTGATGGATCACGACTACGCCGCGATCGCCGATTACGATTTATTGCGGACGGCGGTGGATGTTGCCAAAGAGCAGAAGAAAACGGTGCATGTGGGTAACGTATTTTCGGCTGATCTCTTTTACACGCCGCAGCCCGAGTTGTTCGACAAACTTGAAAAAATGAAAGTGCTCGCCGTTGAAATGGAGCTCGCCGGACTCTACGGCTTGGCCGCCGAATATAGCGCGCGTGCGCTGGGGATTCTTACGGTGTCGGATCAAATTCGCACCGATGAACATTTGAGCACTGACGAGCGGCAGACAAGTTTTGGCGCGATGATCGAGATCGCACTGGAGACGGCGGTGAGGTTATAGCAAACGTTTCACTTGGGGTACGCAAAAACGTGTAAAAAATAGCAAGATCGTTTATTGGCGTGCCGTTTCAGGTGTTTTTGCTCTGCAAGGCTCGCCAGTGCTTGAGTTTAGCTTTTTTATGCGGCGGAAACCCACTCGTAAACGCGCCACCACCAGTCGCGTTTTGACCCCCTTCCCGCTATAATTTCAGGCTAACTTTTAAGCCAGTCATGCCATCTTTCATCGATAACAAAAGTGCCGTTGCGGCGCTGTTCCAGCAAGCTCTTTTCATCGCCTATCCTCAGCTCAACGATGAGGCGGCGCCGTTCGTCATCGAACTCGAAAAGCCGAAGAACCCGGACCACGGTCATTTTGCGGTGAACAGCGCGTTGCAGCTCGCCAAAAAACTTGGCGCCAAACCGCGCGATATCGCGGTGGCCATCGTCGCCGCGTTGCCGGCATCTGATCTGTTGGCGGGAACGCCCGAAATCGCCGGGCCCGGGTTTATCAACATTCGCCTCTCGCAAAAAGCAGAATCGCGCGTCGTTTCTGCTGTATTCGCCGCTGCCGATGATTTTGGCAAGGGTCTCGACGGCAATGGCCAGAAGGTAATGGTCGAATTTGTGTCTGCCAATCCGACCGGGCCGTTGCACGTCGGCCACGGTCGCGGCGCTGCCACGGGCGACACCATTGCCCGCCTGCTCACAGCGCAAAGCTGGCAAGTAAGCCGTGAGTTCTATTACAACGATGCTGGCGCGCAGATCAACAATCTGGCGTTGTCCGTGCAGGCACGTGTGCGCGAAAAAGCGCTGATCGACGCGCCATTTCCGGAGGGCGGTTACCGGGGCGACTACATCATTGAAATCGCCGAGCGTTATGTTGAAGAGTACCCAAAAGATGCGAAGGGCGATGATCTCGAGGCAATTCGCAAATTTGCCGTCGCTGCGTTGCGACACGAGCAGGATCTCGATTTAAAGGCATTCGACGTTCAATTCGATGTCTATTACCTTGAATCCTCGTTGTACACCGACGGCCTCGTGGAAAAGACCGTGGCACATCTCGTCAAGATGGGCCACACCTACCAAAAAGATGGCGCACTGTGGCTGAAATCGACGGATTACGGCGATGACAAAGACCGCGTAATGAAGAAATCCGACGGCACGTTTACTTATTTCGTGCCCGACATCGCCTATCACGTTACCAAATGGGAACGCGGTTTCACCCGTGCCATTACCGAGCTGGGCGCAGATCATCACGGCTCGCTGGCGCGCATGCACGCAGGGCTGCAGGCGATGGATATGGGCGTGCCACGCGGCTATCCCGATTACGTGCTGCATCAGATGATTACGGTCATGCGCTGCGGTGTCGAAATGAAAATCTCCAAGCGCGCGGGCAGCTACGTGACGCTGCGCGATCTGATTGACGAAGTTGGTCGCGATGCGACGCGCTACTTTTTTGTGATGCGCAAATCTGATTCGCAATTGACGTTCGATATCGATCTCGCCAAGAGCCGTTCGGAAGAAAATCCGGTCTATTACGTCCAGTATGCGCATGCGCGGATTTGCAGCGTGCTGGGTCAATGGGGTGGCGATGTCGCGGCGCTTGAAGGTGTGGATTTATCGGCCCTGACGAGCAAATATGAATCCGATTTGCTGCGCGCGCTGGCTGATTTTCCTGAGCTGCTTCGTACTGCCGCGCGCGAGCTGGCACCACATCTGGTGTGCGTGTACCTGGGTGATCTCGCCGCCAAGCTGCATAGCTACTACAATGCCGAGAAGTTTTTGGTCGATGACGAGAACCTCAAGCGGGCAAGGTTGTCCCTCATTCTGGCGACGCGGCAAGTCCTGAGGAATGGTCTGGCAATCGTCGGCGTTTCAGCGCCGGAGAAAATGTAAACAATGGCAAGAGATTACAAATCGGTCGAGACCAAGCCCGCCGAAACTGGTGGCCGGGGCGGGAAGCACCGCGGCATGCCGCCCATGCTGACGGGCATCATCATCGGTCTCTTGATGGGCATCATGCTGGCACTCGCGGTTGCGATTTGGCTTAATCGTGCCAACACGCCGTTTTTGGAAAAATCCCGACCAGTCGAAGCGCTGCCGACGATTGCTGCGCGGTCCGCACAGCCGCCTACAATGAAGGTCGAAAAAAACGAGGTTGAAAAGCCGCGCTTCGAGTTTTATCAGATTTTGCCGGGCGATAAGGGTGGGAAGGGTGACAAAGCTGAAGGTGGCGCAGAGCGTGCTGTCGCAAACGCGCCCAAGCCAACGCCAGCACCCGACGCAAAACCCGCATTAAAAACGGAGGCGGCAATAGCTAAAGAAGTGCAAAAGCCCGCAGGCGGAGAGACGGTCTACTTGCAGGCCGGTGCGTTTCAGAGTGTGACGGACGCGGAGAATCTAAAGGCCAAGATTGCATTTTCCGGCTTTGAAGCCAATGTTCGGCCGGTCAACTTGGCGGACAAAGGTACGTTATACAGGGTGCGTCTGGGGCCGTATAAAAGCCCGGACGAGGTGAACAGAATCAAGCTAACGCTGTCTCAAAACGGAATCAATGCGGCTGTGGTGAAAGCGGCGGATTAACTTCATTATTTATTAACGGGAAACTCACGATGTCAAACTGGCTAAAGAAAATCAGCGTACTGCTGTTCACAATACTCACTTTCACCGCCGTCCATGCGCAGCGCGCTACTCCTCTGGCCACCCCGCAACCGGTTGAAAACGACGGCAAGGTTGAAGTGCTGGAGTTTTTTGCGTACGGCTGCATTCACTGCGCCAATCTTGAGCCGTTACTGGAATCCTGGGCGAAGCGGCAACCAGCGGACGTAAAAGTCAAGCGCGTGCCATCGCCGGTGCCTATCATGGGTATAGATAGTACGGTCATTTATTATTCGCTTGAAGCGATGGGGCAGGTAGACCGTCTGCACGCAAAAATTTTCGACGCGATACACCTGCAAAAAGCCGTTCTGGGCAATCCGGCAGCGCTAAATAAATGGCTGGAAAAAAATGGTGTCGATACGAAAAAATATGAAGAAGTGCAAAAATCATTTTCGGTTGTAACCAAGGTCAATCGCGCCCGGAAAATGGTTGTGGATTACAAAATCGACGCAACGCCAACCGTTGTGGTCAACGGACGCTTCTCAGTTGAACAAGGCAGCGCTGGTCCGGAGGCCATGTTTGCAAATATTGACAGGCTCATCGCGCAAGCCCGTGCGACCATAAAAACCTCCGCCGTGGTGGCACCGGTAGTTGCCTCCGCACCACCACAGCCTAAGGCAGCATTGAAAAAAGTGGCTGCTGAAGCGGCCAAATAATACTGGCTTTAGTGGTGTCAAAAAACGCGGGCATCGTCCCGCGTTTTTTATTTCAACGGCGTGCGCATGTGTCATTGGCCAGCTGCATGGAGCGTAAAATAAGCGATGACTAAAATTTTTATCACCGGTGCGTCGTCTGGCATCGGCGAATCGATGGCGCGCTACTACGCCAAACAAGGTGTGCAACTTGGTTTGGTCGCGCGGCGTGCGGATTTTTTAACGCGGCTTGCAGATGAACTTGAACCGCGTCCCGCTGTGTATGCGCTCGATGTGCGCGATGCGGCAGCACTCAAGCATGCGGCGAACGACTTTATATCTCGTTTCGGCGTTCCCGATATCGTCGTTGCAAACGCGGGGGTATCGCGCGGGACCCTGACGGAAATGGAAGATGACCTGAAAGTATTTCAGGAGGTTTTCGATATCAACGTGATGGGCATGGTGAACACTTTCCATGTTTTTGTGGAGCCGATGAAACAACAAAAACGCGGCACACTGGTCGGTATTGCCAGCGTTGCAGGATTCCGCGGTATTCCCGGCGGCGGCGCTTACTCTGCGTCGAAGGCGGCGGCTATCCGATACTGTGAATCGTTGCGTGTGGAGTTACGCGGCGACGGCATATCGGTGGTCACCATTTGCCCCGGCTACATCAAAACGCCAATGACTGCGGTGAACAAATTCAAGATGCCATTTTTGATCGATGTCGATCAGGCAGTGGTGCGGTTTGCACGTGCCATCGATGCGAAGACATCATTTACCGTGATCCCGTGGTCGATGGGGATTGCTGCGCGCGTTTTGCGGTTAGTGCCGAACTGGTTGTATGACCGTGTCTTTTCCAGAATGCCCAGAAAGCCCAGATAAGCCTTGCACTCATTCAACCTCAACTTCAACTAAAAATAAAATGACCGCTCGCTACGAAGTTCAAGAAAATATCGCCATCATCACCATCGACAATCCACCCATCAACAGTATGGGGCTGGCGACGCGCGAAGGAATGGAGGCCGCGCTACAGCGTGCATTAGCAGACGTTGAGGTGCGGGCCATCGTGATCACGGGCGCCAGCGGTGTGCTGACCGGCGGTGCGGATATTCGCGAATTCGGCAAGCCCATCGCCATGCAGTCGCCGACACTGCACGATCTGATCCGCATGTTTGAGGCCAGCGCCAAGCCGGTCATCTCGGCCATCAACGGTGTGTGTATGGGTGGCGGGACCGAGATTTCACTGGGGTGTCATTATCGGGTCGCCGCACCTGGTGTGATGATCGGATTACCTGAAGTGAAGATCGGCATTTTGCCGGGGGCAGGCGGCACACAGCGTTTGCCACGTGTGGCGGGTGTCGAATTAGCACTGAATATGATCGTTGCCGGCGATCCGGTGAAATCCGACGTGCTCGCCAAGACGCAGTTCCTCGATCAATTGATCGACGGTGATTTCATGCCGGGTGTAATGGCGTTTGCGCGGCAGGTCATCGCCGATGGCGCGAAATTCCCGCGTGTCCGCGACATGAAAGTAGACATGCCGAATTCGGCAGCTTTCTTTGCCGAGGCGCGCGCAAAGGTTGCGCTAACCAGCAAAAATTTTCCCGCACCACTCAAGTGTGTCGATGCCGTTGAAGCGGCAGTAACGCGCGAGATTGAAGTTGGACTCGCGTACGAGTTTCAGTTGTTCTCGGAGTTGGTGGCCACGCCGGAATCGGCCGCACTGCGCCACGCTTTTTTCGCCGAACGTGCGGCATCAAAAATTTCCGACGTGCCGGAGTCCACGCCGATTCGACCGATCAAATCGGTCGCCGTGATTGGTGCGGGCACCATGGGCGGCGGCATCAGTATGAATTTCCTGAATGCGGGCATCGCAGTCACGATGCTGGAAACGAAACAGGATGCGCTCGACAGGGGTGTAGCCACCATCGGCAAGAATTATCAGAACAGCGTTAAACGCGGCAAGCTCACCCAGGAAAAGTGTGATCAGCGCATGGCACTACTCAAGCCTACGTTGCGCTATGAGGATATCAAGGATGCCGACCTCGTCATTGAGGCGGTGTTCGAGGATATCGGCGTCAAAGAGCAGGTATTCGGCAAGCTCGACAGCGATATGAAGCCGGGCGCGATTCTCGCCAGCAATACCTCGACACTCGACCTGAACCGGATTGCCAGCTTTACCAAGCGCCCGCAGGATGTGGTGGGGCTGCATTTTTTCAGCCCGGCAAATGTGATGAAATTGCTTGAGGTGGTACGCGGTGCTCAGACATCGCATGATGTATTGGCCACCGTGATGAAACTTTCCAAAAAGATAAAGAAGACGGCGGTGGTTTCCGGTGTGTGTGATGGCTTTATCGGCAATCGCATGATCGAACAGTATTCGCGTCAGGCGATGTTTATGCTCGACGAAGGCGCATCGCTGGAGCAGATTGATCGCGCGATTGAAAACTTTGGATTTGCCATGGGCCCCTTCCGCATGGGCGATCTGGCGGGCAATGATATCGGCTGGCATATTCGCC
>JANNRY010000480.1:0-2069 GCA_031401935.1 Betaproteobacteria bacterium
ATACATTGAGGCCGACGGCAATAGAGTAGTTAAATTTGTTGAGAAGCCCTCAGCTGAAGTGGCGGCGCAATATTTGGCATCAGGACGATTCCTGTGGAACTCGGGAATGTTTTGCTTCGCCGCAGGCACGATGCTGGCCGAAATGGAAAAGCACTCTCCGGATGTGCTCGCATCTGTGAAAGTCTGCCTCGCCAGTTCCACTGAGGCAAAGGGTGAAGGCTTCGCGCAGCTTGAATTAAATGCTGGTGATTTTGCAACTGCACCGGACATTTCGATCGACTACGCCGTCATGGAAAAAACTGATCGTGCTGCTGTCGTGCCGTGCAGTATTGGCTGG
Source organism: Betaproteobacteria bacterium (assembly GCA_031401935.1). Taxonomy (GTDB): domain Bacteria; phylum Pseudomonadota; class Gammaproteobacteria; order Burkholderiales; family Usitatibacteraceae; genus UKL13-2. The sequence continues at coordinate 338 of JANNRY010000480.1, forward strand.
AGCGACATTGGATCGTGGGATGCTATTGGTGAGCTTTCTGCCGCGGACGAAAATGGTAACCGCGTTGATGGCCAAGCGCTGCTGCACGACGTGGCCAATTGCTACATTCAGAGTAAAGAGCGCATGGTGGGCGCAGTCGGACTAAAGAATCTGGTGATCATCGATACCCCGGATGCGCTGTTGGTTGCAGACCGTGCGCGCGCGCAAGACGTGAAACACGTTTATGCAAAACTGAAGGCGCAAGGACACGAAACCCATAAGCTGCATCGGACGGTACACCGCCCCTGGGGTACGTATACGGTGCTGGAAGAAGGCAGTCGCTTCAAAATTAAACGTATCGAAGTCAAGCCGGGCGCTTCACTCTCATTGCAGATGCATCACCATCGCAGCGAACATTGGATTGTCGTTAGCGGGATGGCAAAAGTCGTCAACGGAGAACTTGATCTGTTGATCGCCACGAACGAATCGACCTACATCCCCGCTGGCCACAAACATCGATTGGAAAATCCGGGCGTCGTGAATCTGGTGATGATTGAAGTTCAGAGCGGCGAGTATCTGGGCGAAGATGATATTGTCAGGTTTCAGGATGTTTATGGCCGCGTTTAGTTTTAGGGAACTTCTGATCAAGTCCTTCGACAGGCTCAGGACGAACGGTAACTTATTGATTCCGTTCGTGGTGAGCTTGTCGAACCACACTCAAAATAGACTTAATCAGAGCTTCCTTAGTATTGGCATTTGTAAGATCAAGCACTACCACACAAAAGAATAGGAAACTGACTTGCAGACCAATAATACAGGGCAAAAAACGCTCAAGGCCCGCCTTGCCAGCATCAACGTCATCCTTTGGTTTACCGTCATCATCCCAACTGCGCTTGCAGTCATTTATTTTGGGTTGATTGCGTCTGATGTGTATATCTCTGAATCGCGCTTTGTGGTCCGCAGTCCGCAGCGGCAATCTCAACCGGGACTGGTTGGTGCGCTGCTGCAGGGATCAGGATTTTCACGTTCGCAGGACGATACTTATTCAGTCCACGACTTCATCATGTCGCGCGATGCGCTCAAGGAGCTTGATCAGCAGGTCGGCGTGCGCAAGTCATTCTCAAGCAGCACGGTTGATTTTATCAACCGCTTTCCCGGATGGGACTTCGACAGCAGCTTTGAAGCGCTCTATCGTTACTACCGTAATCGTGTGACGGTTGATTACGATACGGTCTCTTCGATCACAGTGCTGCATGTGCGCGCCTATACGGCCGAGGACGCAAAAAACATCAACGACCTGCTGCTCAAGATGGGCGAACGTTTGGTCAATAACCTGAATGACCGTAGCCGTCAGGACTTAATCAAATCGGCTGAGCAAGAGGTACAACTTGCGGAAGAAAAAGCCAAAGCCGCTGCGCTTGGTTTGTCGGGTTTTCGCAGCAAGCAGTCGGTTTTTGATCCGGACAAGCAATCAGCAATTCAACTGCAAGGTGTATCTAAATTGCAGGAAGAGTTGATCGCGACGGAAACGCAGCTCGAGCAGATGCGGAGATTTTCGCCGAACAACCCGCAAGTCGCGTCACTGCGTAGTCGCGCTGAATCGCTACGCAACGCAATCTCTTCAGAAACAGCCAAGGTCACCGGTGGCGGTAGCTCACTGACATCTAAATCCGCAGCGTTCGAGCGCTTGGCGCTTGATCGTGGCTTTGCAGAAAAACAACTTGCATCCGCGATGGCATCGCTTGAAACAGCG
>JANNRY010000481.1:0-6257 GCA_031401935.1 Betaproteobacteria bacterium
TACTGAAAAACAATGTGCTGCTCAAGCGCGAAGACATGCAGCCGGTGTTTTCGTTCAAGCTTCGCGGCGCATACAACAAGATGGCGCACCTGTCCCCTGCAGAATTGAAGCGTGGCGTCATTTGTGCCTCTGCGGGCAATCACGCGCAGGGCGTCGCACTGGCCGCGCAAAAGCTCGGCGCAAAAGCGACAATCGTGATGCCAGTCACAACGCCTACCATCAAGATCGATGCGGTTGCACGCCGTGGCGCCACGGTTGTACTGAAAGGGGACAGTTATCACGAGGCAAGTCTGCACGCCAACAAACTGGCGGTGCAAAAAAAACTTGCCTGTGTGCACCCTTATGACGACCCGTTGGTAATCGCGGGGCAAGGCACGATTGGCATGGAAATTCTGCGGCAGCATCAACATTTTATCGATGCTATCTTTGTACCCATCGGTGGTGGCGGCCTCATTTCGGGCATCGCCGCCTATGTAAAAGCGCTTTCGCCAAAGACAAAAATTATCGGTGTGGAGCCGGTCGATTCCAATGCGATGTATCAATCGCTGAAGGCTGGCCGCCGCGTGAAGCTGGCGCACGTAAATCTGTTCGCCGACGGCGTTGCCGTCAAACAGGTGGGCAAGGAAACTTTTCGGCTGGCCAAGGCGCTGGTCGATGAAATCGTGCTCGTCAATACCGATGAAATTTGCGCGGCGATCAAGGATATTTTTCAGGACACCAGATCGGTCATGGAGCCTTCCGGCGGGTTGGCGCTGGCTGGCATCAAACGTTATGTCGCACGCGAAAAATGTAAAGGTAAAACCTTTGTGGCGATCTGTTGCGGCGCAAATATGAATTTCGACCGCCTACGATTCATCGCCGAACGCGCCGAAATGGGCGAGCAGCATGAAGCATTGCTGGCTGTCACCGTGCCGGAAACGCGCGGCAGCTTTCGGAAATTTTGCGGCTTGATCGGGCCGCGAAACGTGACTGAATTCAATTACCGTATCGCCGATGCCATGGAGGCACATCTTTTTGTCGGTGTGCAAATTGGTGGTCGTGACGAAGCAAAGAAATTGGTGGCGCACTTTGGCCGCCACGGTTTCAAGACGCTTGACCTCACCAACGATGAGATGGCGAAGTTGCATGTGCGTCACCTTGTCGGCGGACGATCAGAGCTTGCGCGCGATGAACTGGTGTACCGTTTTGAATTTCCCGAGCGCCCCGGCGCGCTCATGAAATTCCTCGACAGCATGAGCCCGAATTGGAACATCAGCCTGTTCCATTACCGCAACCATGGCGCGGACGTGGGACGGATTCTGGTCGGGCTACAGGTGCCCGCCAATGAGCGCAAAGCGTTCACTCGATTCCTTAAGTCGGTGGGGTTCGAGTACGTCGACGAAACCAACAACCCGGCTTATAAATTGTTTTTGGGTTGATTGGTGCACGGCTTTGTGCCGTTGACAGCAGTATTAGAATCAGTCTGAACGAATTTTCAAAATCTAGCGCTGGTGCGGCGTTCGCATGGTTTTACGGCTGGGAAGCCCGTGGAATGGCGATCTGCGTTGGAATATGCTCGATGAAGCGCTGGAAACAATTGTCGCCGAGCCCATTTCACTTGCAGACAAATGATGCTTTCGCAGCCAGTTTCAAGCCCAGTCCCTCAAAGTTTGGATGAGTGGAAAAAGTTTATATCCCATAGCGCAATAATGAAGGAGGTTACGGTGATGTTAACCACGCCTGTTGCCATCAATTTCTACCCTCAGCATTGGCTGGGAATCAATTATTCCGGCCAATTCTTAATGTACTGTTTGAGAAGTTGATTCTCAAAGGCGACATCCTTGATCGCGCTTCTGGCGATGTCGTGGAAAGAAAGAATACCGATGAGCAATCCGTGATCGACCACCGGAACATGGGTGATGTGCAATTCCGTCATCAGGCTGCGAAGGTCGTCAACGCTATCTTCGGGCTTGCAGATAGGCGGATTGAGTTTCATCACGCTGCGGCACTTTGCCTGCATCAGCGCACCGCCCTGGGAGTTGAGGCCCTGTAGCAGCTCGCGCAGGGTGATCAACCCGGCCATCTGGTCGACTTCCATGACGATCATCGAGCTGATTTCGTTCTTCGCCATGGCCGACACCGCTTCGGCGACGACCGCATCGGGGCCAATTGAAAATAGCGCGCGCTTGGGTAGCGACGGCGTCACTTGCGATTGCTTGGCCTTCTCTTTCAGGAGGTCGGCAACGGTTGATTGGCTCATGATGTGCGTGCTTTGCGCGGGATGGAAAGGTTTGCCGCACAGGATAGCAAACGAGGCCCCGGTCTGCCAGTTGGCTGCACAACAGGCCCTGACTGCTTACTTGATGACGCGAAGCTTTCCACGAGGAGGTGCTTTGGGTTTGTCAGGCGGCGGCGTTTCCTGCAAAGCTGGGGGCACGGTTACAGGCAATTTGGAAGACGCATCCCCAGCACCGTCGGGCATTGATACCGACTGCAGATTTGGCGCGAGTGCCAGCGCCGGCGCTTGGGTGGTGGCGTGTTCCGGGGCAGCTTCCGCTGGGAAAAATACGCCCCGACCATTCTCGCGTGCAAATACCCCCTGCACAGCATAAACCGGAATCGCGATTTCCCGAGAGACGCCATTAAAGCGCGCCGAGAATTGGATCATCTCGTTACCAATCGTGAGATTGCGCGTAGCTTGCTGACTCATTGAAAGAACGATCTCTCCGTTTTTGACGTGCTCAAGTGGAACTCGCGTGTTTTGGTCCACCTTCACACTCAGGTAGGGTGTAAAACTGGAATCTGCGCACCATTCGTAGATGGCGCGGATCAGATACGGTTTAGTGGAGAGTTCGGACATGTGGCTTCCGGGCATTCTGCAAACGGCCTTGATGCGCCGTCTGGAGCGGACCTTTCGCTGTGCGTGGCGACACTATCCGGCTTTTGCGACAAACCGGATGGTCACTTCCTCATCGCTTTTTCAGACGCGGTCATGGAATCAATAAACGCCTGACGCGAGAACAAGCGCTCCGCGTATTTGAGTAACGGTGCAGCCGCCTTGGGCATGTCGACCTGATAGTGCTCAAGACGCCACAACAATGGCGCAATGGCGACATCAAGCATCGAAAATTCGTCTCCGAGCATGTGTTTTTGCTTGACGAAAATCGGTGCCAGCTGGATCAGATTTTCACGGATGTAGAGCCGGGCTTTATCGTGCTGGTTTTGCTTGCCACGCTCAATCGTGTCGACATGATTAAATATTTCATTTTCCATGCGGAACAGGATCAGCCTTGCACGTGCGCGCATGACCGGGTCTGCCGGCATCAGTTGCGGATGCGGGAAGCGCTCGTCGATGTACTCATTAATGATGTTTGACTCGTACAAAATAAGATCGCGCTCAACCAGCACGGGTGTGCGGTTGTACGGATTCATTACGGCGAGGTCTTCGGGCTTGTTCATCAGATCCACGTCCAGAATCTGAAAATCCATGCCCTTCTCATACAAGACAATGCGGCAGCGGTGGCTAAAGGGGCAAGTCGTCCCCGAGTACAAAGTCATCATGGCGGTTTACCCGTTTTCTTTTATGTAAATTTACTGGTCTTCAAATCACCTGGCGGCACAGGGTGGCATGCACTCTGTATCGCGATGAAAATCGCGTCTATTTGACGTCTTTCCAGTACTCATGTTTCAACCACAGCGTTACAAAAAACAAGATGGTCAGGAAGAACATGACTAGCACACCCAGCTGCGTACGCTGCACGCGTGAGGGTTCAGCCATATAGGTCATGTAATTGACGAGATCCGCGATGGTGCGATCATATTCGGCTGTCGACATGCTGCCAGCGCGATCCACAACAGGCTTCATGACCGGTTCCATCTTGCCATCGTGACCGCGTTTTTCACCGACTTGCCCCATCGCCTGCGAGCCTTGAAGGTCATGGAGCACGTGCGGCATTGCGACATTTTTGAACACCGTATTATTCCAGCCAGTTGTGGAGGAATCATCACGATAGAAGCCGCGCAAGTAGGTGTACAACCAATCGGAGCCGCGTACGCGCGCAGATAGCGTGAGATCCGGCGGGACACCACCGAACCAGTCCTTTGCATCAGCAGGGTCAAGCGACGAAACCATTGTGTCACCGAATTTATCGGTCGTGAACATCAGGTTGTCCTTGATCTGTTGTTCGGTCAGGCCGATCTGCGTCAAATGGCTATACCGCATGAACTGCGCGTTGTGGCAATTCAAGCAGTAATTGACAAAGGTCTTGGCACCGCGCTGCAACGATGCCGTATCCTTCAAATTGATGGGAGCGCTGTCCAGATGCACGTCCGCGCCAGCCGATGCATATGCCGACGCGGCTGCAAACGAAACCGAGGCAAGCAGAACTTTCAGAGCGGTTTTCATTAGTGCGTCACCCTTTCCGGTACCGGTTTTTCTTTATCGACTTTCGTGTACCACGGCATCAGGATGAAGAAAGCGAAATACACGACCGTGAGAACGCGCGCAACAATGGTGGCAACGTCAGCACCACCAATCAACGGCAACCCTTTTGCGAGCTGGCCCCAAACAGTGGTGGGCACGACGCCGAGATAGCCGAGTACTAGGAAGCTGATCACAAAGGCCGTAAGGAACCGTTTGTATATTGGGCCACGATAACGTACCGATTTAACCGTGCCGCGATCAAGCCAAGGCAACAAAAATAGAATCAACGTTGCCGCACCCATCACGGCCACACCCGGGAACTGCGAGCCAAACATTGACGGCACTGCGCGCAACATCGCGTAGAACGGTGTGAAATACCACACCGGCGCAATGTGTGCGGGCGTCTGCAGCGGATCGGCGGGAATGAAATTCGGGGCCTCGAGGAAATAGCCGCCCATCTCAGGGGCGAAAAACACGATGGCTGTGAACACGCCAAGAAACACCACGACGCCCACAACGTCTTTGACGGTGTAGTACGGATGGAACGGGATGCCGTCCTTTGGCGTACCAGTTTTTGGATCAATATCCTTGTTGATTTCGATGCCGTCCGGATTGTTCGAGCCCACCTCATGAAGGGCAGTCAAGTGCGCTGCCACCAGCCCCAGCAGCACCAGAGGTAATGCAATGACGTGAAAGGCAAAGAAACGATTTAGCGTGGCGTCACTGATACTGAAGTCGCCGCGAATCCAGACCGCCAGATCTTCGCCAATGATCGGTATAGCGCCGAACAGGTTAATGATTACCTGCGCACCCCAGTAGGACATTTGTCCCCAAGGGAGAAGGTAGCCAAAGAAAGCTTCAGCCATCAAAGCCAGATAAATCATGCAGCCAAAAATCCACAATAATTCACGTGGTTTGCGATATGAGCCATACATAAGGCCGCGCATCATATGCAGGTAGATCACCAGAAAAAACATCGATGCGCCGGTGGAGTGCATATAGCGAATCAGCCAGCCCCACGAAACATCACGCATGATGTACTCGACGGATGCGAAGGCATATTTCGCATCGGGCTTGTAATTCATGGTGAGGAAAATACCGGTGACAATTTGCATCACCAATATCAGCATCGCCAGTGAGCCGAAGTAGTACCAAAAGTTGAAATTCTTTGGCGCGTAATATTCACCAACTTGCTCTTTATAGAGCTTTACCAGCGGGAAGCGCGCGTCGATCCAGACAATTGCATCGCCGACGATACCGGGATACGGTGGCGCAATAGCGGGTTTGGGTGCATTTGACATTAATTACGCTCCTTTGGAGTCATCGCCAATCAGTAGCGAAGTGTCAGAAACAAATTTATAGGGCGGGATAGCCAGATTGGTCGGTGCCGGCATGCCTGCAAACACGCGGCCAGACATGTCGAACTTGGATTGATGGCACGGACAGAAGAATCCCCCCGGCCAGTCCGCACCCAAATCGGCAGCGCCAATTTCCTTGCGAAATGTTGGCGAACAACCCAGATGGGTGCATACCCCACGCGCGACAAAAACCTCCGGCTTGATCGAGCGGCTGGGATTTTTTGCGTAGTCTGGCTGCTTGGAAGAGTCCGACTTTGAATCAGCCAGCAGCGCATCGTTTTTGCTCAATTGCGCGACCATTTCTGGTGTGCGTTTAATCACCCAGTGCGGCGCACCGCGGAATTCGATGGTGAGCAACTGGCCGGGTTCGATCTTGCTCAGATCGACTGGCACTGGCGCGCCCGCAGCAACGGCCCGCGCCGAGGGCAACATACTCGCCACGAAAGGCACTGCAACTGCGGCGGCTGCCCCAGCTCCTACAACGGAGGAGGCGGCTA
>JANNRY010000482.1:0-8929 GCA_031401935.1 Betaproteobacteria bacterium
CTCCGACAAGTCCTTGATGAGCGCGTCGACTACTGTGACCTGCTCCTGGCGGCGCCGGCGCCGCGCCTGCGGCGTGGTGGCAAAGAGCTCGGCGGTCGCCATCGGAATCCCGATCCCGTCCTGGGTCGGTGTTCCAGCATTGAATGCGAAATGGATCAGTGCAGGTGCTGCCATACCACCGACGGCCGCGAAAATCGGTAGTAGGGCGTTTTTGAGGTCCGATAATTCGCCAACATAGAGTTCGCGTTCGAGTTCCAGGCCGATCAGCAAAAAGAAAATCGCCATCAGCGCATCGTTTATCCAATACTCAATAGTTAGCCCGGCGACGTTGGTTTGCCAAAACCCCAAATAGCTCGCGCTGACCGGCGAGTTCGCGATCACCAGCGAAATCACGGTGCAAACAATCAACAGAATCCCGCTCGATTTTTCCGAGTCGAAAAATCGGTTGAATGTTGCGGATAATTTTTGTGTGACTGGAATCATGGCTAGGTAGAGATCTGGCGTGGCAAGCTGCGATTCTTACACAGCGCACCAAAGATCGCTGGCGTGGCCCTCTTTCAATGCGGTTTTCTTTGATTGAATGGCTCTGCTATCGCAGCGCACCCTTTGACGACGTCGACCAGCGGCGAAATTAACAGTGCTGCACTGCACAATCGCATTTGGATAAGAATGGTTACGACAATTTATTGACGCATGCCTATTGCGTAACGAATGACGGGCGACTAGCATCTAAGACTGCGTTCGCGGGGCGGAATGATTTCACGCGCGCTGGATCCACCTGCCACACCACACACACGATAATTCAAAACCTGGAGGATGTATGACTGAAAAGCTTAAATCGACCGACACGTCTGCGAACAGTAAACCGGCACGTCGTAAATTCCTGGCCGGTACTGCAGTTGCAGCCGGTGCCGCCATTACTGGTTTTCCGATGATCGCGAAGGCACAAGCCGGACCGATCAGCATGCGCTGGCAGAGCACCTGGCCATCCAAAGATATTTTCCATGAGTACGCCGTCGACTTCGCCAAGAAGGTAAACGACATGACCGGTGGCGATTTGAAGATCGAAGTATTGCCTGCTGGATCGGTCGTGCCGGCGTTTGGCCTGCTTGATGCAGTCTCGAAGGGAACTCTTGACGGTGGCCATGGCGTGCTGGGTTACAACTACGGTCGGCAAAACGCGCTCGCACTGTGGAATTCCGGGCCCGCATTTGGCATGGATGCCAATATGCTGCTTTCCTGGCACAAATATGGTGGTGGTCAGGAGTTGTTGACCAAGCTCTACGCTTCCATCGGTGGCAATGTTGTGTCTTTCCTCTATGGCCCAATGACGACGCAGCCTCTCGGCTGGTTCAAGAAGCCGATTACCAAATCGTCCGACTTCAAAGGTCTCAAATTCCGCACCAATGGTCTGGCAATCGATTTGTTCACGGCGATGGGTGCGGCGGTGAATGCACTTCCCGGCGGCGAAATTGTGCCAGCGCTGGATCGTGGCCTGCTCGATGGTGCCGAGTTCAACAACGCTACTTCCGACCGCTTGCTCGGCTTCCCCGACGTGTCCAAGGTATGCATGCTCCAGAGCTACCACCAGAGCGCGGAAACGTTCGAGATCACGTTTAACAAGACCAAGTACGATGCCCTGCCCGCAAAAATGAAAGCAATCATTGCGGGTGCCGTCGAAGCGGCGTCGGCAGACATGTCATGGAAGGCGATTGACCGTTATTCAAAAGACTACGTCGAGTTGCAGACCAAAGACAAGGTCAAGTTTTACAAGACCCCGGATGCGTTGCTGCAGGAGCAGCTCACGTTGTGGAGCGCGATCGTCGAGAAAAAATCAGCAGAGAATCCCTTGTTCAAGGAAATTGCAGAGTCGCAAAGGGTATTTGCCGAGCGTGCAGTGAAATGGGACCAAGACACCAACATCAGCCGTCGCATGGCGATGAACCATTTCTTCGGTGCGAAAGCCGCAGCCCCCAAAAAGGCCTAAGGGATTTTCAAAGCATTCATCGACCATCCGGACAGCGTCCGGATGGTTGATTTTTTTTGAGCGGGCAAAATATGCAAAAGCTTTTTCTCTTTGTCGATAAAGTCAGTACCTTTTTCGGTCAGGCCTTTTCCTGGCTCGCTGTCGGGCTGACGGTACTAATTACCTGGGAGGTATTCTCACGCTACTTCCTCGACAAACCTCACTCATGGGCCTTCGACGTCATGATCATGATGTACGGCGCAATGTTTATGATGGCCGGTGCCTATACTTTGTCCAAGAGTGGGCATGTTCGCGGCGATGTGCTTTACAGCTTCTTTGAGCCTCGCACCCAGGCTGGCGTCGATCTCGTTTTGTACATTATTTTTTTCATCCCTGGCGTCATTGCGCTGTGCTGGGCTGGCTACATTTACGCCGGCGAAAGCTGGGCCATAAAAGAACATTCGAGCATTACGGCCGACGGTCCACCGCTGTACCACTTCAAGACCATCATCCCGATGGCCGGTGCGCTGCTGCTGATGCAAGGTTTTGTTGAAATACTCCGCTGTATCGTTTGCCTGCGCGAGGGCGCATGGCCGTCACGGGAGGCCGACGTCGAAGAAGTCGATGTCGAAAAACTCAAAGAGATGGTTCACGTCAAGGACGAGGACATTGCCGGGCTTGATAAATATGTCATTGCGCAGGAAAAATCCAAATGAAGATGCCGACTATTCGCAAGGAGCTATGGTTTGGCTTCAGTCTCATGGCCATTATCCTCACGGTACTGGTTGCGGTAACGCCATGGGGAAATCTCACCAACGGCCACCTTGGTCTGATCATGCTGGGATTAATCGTCGTCATGATCATGCTCGGTTTTCCGACCGCGTTTACGCTGATGGGCATGGGTATGTTCTTTGCGTGGATTGCGTACCGCAGTGTGAATCCGGAAATCGCCGTGACGCAGACGCTGGACTTGATGGTGCAGCGCGCCTATTCGGTGATGTCCAACGACGTCCTGATCGCGATTCCATTGTTCGTGTTCATGGGTTATCTGGTTGAGCGTGCCGCACTGATTGAAAAACTGTTCAAGAGCTTACATCTGGCATTGGCAAGGGTTCCTGGTTCGTTAGCGGTTGCCACCATTGTTACGTGTGCAATTTTTGCGACAGCGACAGGCATTGTCGGCGCGGTCGTTACCCTCATGGGCCTGCTTGCGTTCCCCGCCATGTTGCGTGCGGGCTACGATATCAGGCTGTCTGCAGGTGCCATCACTGCAGGTGGTTGCCTTGGCATTCTGATTCCGCCTTCGGTATTGCTGATTGTTTACGGTGCGACCGCCGGCGTCTCCGTCGTGAAGCTATACGCAGGAGCTTTCTTTCCGGGCATCATGCTTGCAGCACTCTATGTGGGCTACGTCATTATCCTGGCGAAGTGGAAACCACATTTAGCACCACCGCTCGCACCAAGTGAGCGCTTCGTGCCATTGCCTCCGCTCGCGGCCGCGCTTGCACCTAGAGGGCGTAATGCCGTGGCCGGCCTCTTTGGCGGACTGAGCGTACCTGGCCTCTCAAAGCGCTCGGTGTTGGGCCAATTATTAGTTTCGCTGATTCCGGCAATCGTGATCGTATTACTGCTCGGCATGATGTATTCCTCCGCGACGGCACCGGTCGCCAATGTGGATACCACCGGGCTGGTTGAATCCGGTGGCGCATTTGGCGCACCCGTCGATGAAAAACCGATTGAACTTTCGTCAGGATTGCAGGAGCCGCCTAAAGATGATGGTGGACTGAAAGAGCCGCCCAAGGAAGAGGCCGGGTTAAAAGAGCCGCCAGTAGAAATCGCTAAAGCCGTTGTTGCCGAGCCATCTAAAGCACTTGCTGAGACTGCGGCGGTTTCCAAGGCAGTTGCACCACCTGCAGCGCCCTCTGCTGCGACCCGCGTGTCCGTACCGACCTGGTACTGGATCGTGTTCGGTGTCGGCATGGCCGGGATGGCCTTGACCTATTCGCTGCTGAGTTGGGAGCGGCTGGAAATTTTTAAAATGCTGTTAACGTCGTTTTTTCCGCTCGCCGTTTTGATTATTTCCGTGCTTGGCTCCATCGTGTTCGGTTTGGCCACGCCGACTGAAGCTGCCGCCGTCGGTGCTTTCGGCGGTTGCATTCTTGCCGGCGCCTATCGATACGTGAATGCGAGGAAAACCAAACCCGATAGTGCGGTAACGACGACCCTCAAAGAGTTGGGCGGTATCGTCAAGGAATCGTCCTTCCTCACCGCTAAAACCAGTGCGATGGTGTGTTGGCTGTTTGTCGGCTCATCGATTTTTTCGGCGGCATTCGCCTTGCTGGGCGGGCAGGACATCATCGAAAAATGGGTCCTTTCACTTGGGCTGACGACGCTGCAGTTCATGTTGCTTTCCCAGTTCATTATCTTCATTCTTGGTTGGCCGCTGGAGTGGACCGAGATCATCGTCATTTTCATGCCGATTTTCATCCCCCTGCTACCAAAATTCGGTGTCGATCCGCTGTTCTTCGGCTTGCTCGTCGCACTTAACCTGCAAACGGCGTTCTTGTCACCGCCCGTTGCGATGGCGGCGTTTTATCTCAAAGGAGTATCACCTCCGCATGTAACGCTCAATCAGATATTTGCCGGAATGATGCCGTTTATGGGTATTCAGGTGGTGGCGTTGGCGCTGCTTTATATATTCCCCGAGATTGGGATGTGGTTGCCGAATCTTTTGTACAAGTAATGTTATTCCGGACGCCGTTGGCGCCGGAATAACTCGCCGGGCTGAAGCGGACGCATTCTGCGCCGCTTAGCCCGGCGTGCGTGGTTATCCATGCGGCTGCTTTTCTGATTGCTTATGAAACCAAAAATACTGATTACCCGGCGGGTGTTCCCGGAAATTGTTGCTTCGCTCTCTCAGCAGTTCGAGGTGGACCATAACGAGAGCGATGATATTCTTACTGCTGAAGCGCTTCGCGCACGAGCGAACGGTTGTATGGGCGTCATCGCCTGCCTGACCGAAAAGATCGACGTGGCGTTCTTCGATGCCTGCCCGACGGTGAAGGTGGTGAGCAATATCGCAGTCGGCTACAACAATATTGATGTCGCCGAGGCCAGCAAACGTGGTGTGAAAGTAACCAACACGCCCGGTGTACTCGACGATACGACAGCCGACCTCACCTTTGCGCTGCTGATGGCTGCCGCCCGGCGCATTACCGAAACTGAACGGCGACTGCGCAACGGCGAATGGAAAAAAGGCTTTGCGCTGCAACAGTGGCTCGGCACCGATATTCATCACGCGTCGCTGGGCATCATCGGCATGGGTCGCATCGGCCAAACGATAGCCAAGCGCGCATCCGGGTTCGATATGAAGGTGCGCTATCACAATCGCACGCGGCTCGATGCGGCTATTGAGGCCAGGCTGAACGTGACGCTGGCAAGCAAACAGGAGATCCTTCGCGAAAGCGATTTCGTGGTCGTCATGGTGCCGTATTCACCGGCCACGCACCACCTTATCAAGGCCGACGATATCGCCCTGATGAAGCCTACCGCGATCCTCATCAATACGGCGCGCGGCGGCGTCGTTGATGATATTGCGTTGATTGCAGCACTCAAGGAGAGCCGCATTGCCGGAGCAGGAATAGATGTATTTGAAGGTGAACCTGCCTTCAACGCCGAATTCCTGAAGCTGGACAACGTCGCGCTCACACCGCATATCGGTAGTGCCACCCGCGCCACGCGCATGCGCATGGCCGAACTTGCTGCCGACAACATGAAAGCCGCGCTGACAGGTAAAATCCCACCCAATCAGGTAAACGTTTAACTAAAAAGGAAAAACATGAGAGTCGCATTTTTGGGTCTGGGTGTCATGGGCTATCCGATGGCGGGTCATCTTCAGGCCAAGGGCCACAGCGTCACCGTCTACAACCGCACGACGGCAAAAGCCGAAGCCTGGGCCAAGCAGCACGGCGGCGCGTTTGGCAAGACAGTTGAGGATGCCGTCATCAACGCTGAACTGGTGTTGATGTGCGTCGGCAACGACAAAGATCTCATTGAAGTCGGTGGGGCGGCATTGGCCGCGATGCAACCCGGCACGATCCTTGTGGATCATACGACGGCGTCTGCTGATGTCGCGCGGCAGCTTTACGAGGGCGCCAGGGGCAAGGGCATTCAGTTTATCGACGCGCCGGTGTCCGGTGGCCAGGCAGGCGCCGAAAAAGGTCAGCTCACAGTCATGTGCGGCGGCGACCAGGCTGCGTTCGCCGCCGCCAAACCAGTGATCGACTGTTTTGCCAAGGCCACGACGCTGATGGGGCCGTCGGGTGCCGGTCAACTCACAAAAATGGTCAACCAGATATGCATTGCCGGGCTGGTACAGGCGCTCTCTGAAGGTTTGGCATTCGCCGAAAAAGCCGGGCTGGACGGCAATCTGGTGCTGGACGTCATTTCGAAGGGCGCTGCCCAATCGTGGCAGATGGAAAATCGCGGCAAAACCATGCTGAAACGCGAATTCAACTTCGGCTTCGCCGTTGATTGGATGCGCAAGGATTTGGGGATATGTATGGAGGAGGCCAAGCGCAACGGTGCGAATCTTCCCCTGACGACCATAATTGATCAGTTCTACGGTGAAGTGCAGGCCGCCGGTGGAAAACGCTTCGATACGTCATCCTTGATTACGCGGCTGTAATATTTGACAATGATGCCTCTTCTGTTACGGGCATCGTCATGATCAAGCTTTACTACTCCCCCGGTGCATGCTCTCTTGCCCCGCATATCGTCCTGGAAGAACTAGGGATTGCGTACGAATCTGTTTTGGTCTCGTTGAAAGATGGCGAGCACAAAAAGGCCGACTATCTCAAGATCAATCCGAAGGCCCGTGTCCCGGCGCTCAATGTAGATGGCAAGGTGTTAACCGAGAACGTCGCCATCCTGACCTATCTGGGCGGGGGATATCCGGACCGCGGACTCTGGCCAAGAGAAACCTGGAAGCAGGCCGAAGCCTTGGCGATGCTGGCTTGGCTAGCCTCCAGCGTGCAGGTGGCATTCGCGGGTATCGTGCGCCCTGAGCGCTACGCCAACGATGCAGCGGCCAAGGAAAACATCAAGGTTTGCTGTCGCGAAACGTTGCTAGGTTATTTTGCAGATATCGAGAAGCTCCTCACCGGCAAAACCTTCGCCATGGGTGGTCAGTACACCGTTTGCGATCCGTACCTCTTGGTGTTTTATCGCTGGGGCTACCGCATCGGGCTCGACATGAAAACAGCGTATCCACACTGGACAAAGCACGCGGTTCGTGTGGCTTCGCGGCCGACGGTCAAGCGCGTGTTCGAAGACGAAGGCATTCGGATCGACGGCTAGTCGCGAAAAGTATTCGCGCGAAAATTTGCTGCCTGAAAAGCGGTCGCAGCGTTCGCCACGCAGCTGGAGAATCCACGCACACCTACATTCTGGAGTGCACCAAAATGGATTTTCGAGTTACCGGTCTTTCCCCTGAACCATTCAAGCCGCTGTTTGATCTTGACGACAAAGCGCTGGCCAGTCTCGGCGCACGGCGCACCGTTGCCGACGACGCAAACAGCTTCCCCTGTCGCGTCAGTCTTGTGCATGCGAACCCTGGGGAAGAATTGATCCTGATGTCCTTCGAGCACCAGAGCGCGCATTCACCTTATCGTGCGACCGGCCCGATTTACGTTCGCAAAACGGCGACCATTGCATTTGATAGGACAAGCGTCATCCCTGAACCGGTGCGGAGTAGATTGCTGTCGGTGCGCGCCTATGACGCGCAGGATCTCATTGTCGAGGCAGATGTTGTTGATGGCAGCGCAATAGAGCCGCTGATTGCCGCGTTCTTCCAGCGTGAGGACATCGTATATCTGCATGTGCACTACGCACGGCGGGGTTGCTATGCTTGCCGCGTCGCCCGTACGGAAAGCTAAAGTCAATATCGGCGGGCATTTCAGGGGCTTTTCGCCTCGAAATGTCCGTCGATATTGGGCTTTGCTATTTTTCGTCGACCTGCCCCAGGGGGCGCTCCCAATCCGCTTGTGATCTGGACGGCACGCGCACCACGTGAACGCTGCAATGTGCGTTAGCCGTAACAGCCGAGGCCAGTGAGCGCCACCATGCCAGCGTGGCGTCGGTCGGCGACGGCGCGCCGATGACGATTAGATCCACGTTGTTGCTTCGTGCGAAGTCGAGCAGTGTTGCCGCCGGGTCACCCGATTCGAGTACATGGAGCGAGAGTCGGTGGGCGGGAAGTTGCAGGGGGCCGATCCAATTTTGTAGTCGAACTTTGTGCATCAGTTGCTGGCCGGAAGCGGTGCGCTCAATCTTGTCTGCTTCCGTGCCCGACGGTGTTGGTACTGCCGAGACGCATACGATGCGGAACTCGAGGTTTAACGAGGCCATTTGCCGCACCGCCCACTGCAGGGCGGGATGACGAGCATCGTCCGGGTGAGATGTATCGACCGCGACCATGATGATCGGCGAAAGACTGACCAGTACCTGCGGCTTGCGTAAAAGCGTGTGGCGTTCGTGTCGCGAACGCCACCAAAGACCAAATTGCGTCGTGAAACCTGGACGCACCATCCGTGCGGCGCGTTCGCTCATCACGACCTGCTCCGGGTGGCGTAAATCGAACGCGACGTGCGAGGCCGACTGGTAGCGGACATCGGGATCTGGCTCGAGGCATCGCAAGATGATTTCCTGCAGCCACTCCGTAATCGCTGCATTGCGTGCGCGTGGCGGTACCGGCAGCGCCCACAGTCGATTGCGCATCGCATTGAGATTGGGCGGGACGCCAAACGGCAAGCGACCGGTGGCAAGCTCATAGAGAACGGCGCCGAGCGCAAATAGGTCACTACGCGGGTCCTCGCGAGAGCCGGTCAATTGCTCCGGTGACACGTACGGTGCTGAACCGGCTGCATACCGTTTTTCTTCAGCGAGCAAATCGGGGAAATGGGC